>JAYRFD010000157.1:0-2730 GCA_041908565.1 Polyangia bacterium
CCCGACGGCAAAGGCCCCAGCAAGCTAGGCACGTCATCCGACGGCAAGACCGTGTTCGAGGTCCGCGATCCGTACAAGGGCAACATCGCGCGCGCGATCTTTTATTTCTACACGCGCTATCGCAGCGAGCGACCGACCGACTTCAGCACCGCCAACTTCCAAGTTGAAGAGGCGACGCTGCGCAAGTGGCACGCACAAGATCCCGTCGATGCGGCCGAGCGAGCGTTGAACGAAGGGATCTTCCAGCAGCAGAAGAACCGCAACCCCTACGTCGACCATCCAGAGTACGTCGAGCGCGTTGGCAAGTTCCTGCCGTAGCCAGCGAAGCAAGACCCGTCCGTCGCTGGGCGCCGTCGAAGGCGCGGACTCTGATATCGTGCGGGCTGCATGTCCCGGCCATCCCCTTCCGCTTTTCCCAACCCATCGATCCCTTCGTCCACCGAATCTTCACCAACGCTTTCCGACCTTCTGCGCCAGCGACCGTTCGAGCTGATCATGAGCTCTGGCTTCTTTGGTTTTTACGCGCATGCCGGCGTGATCGCCGCCATCGAAGAAGCAGGGTTGATCCCATCGCTGGTCGGCGGTTCAAGCGCGGGGGCCTTGGTCACCGGACTGTGGGCGGCGGGAATTCCGGCTGCTCAAATTCGCGATCGCCTGCTGTCGCTGCGCCGACAAGATTTCTGGGATCTGGATCCAACGCTGGGCTTGGGCCGCCTGCTGGGCGGTCGAGCGAGCGGCCCGGGGCTTCTGCGCGGCGAAGCCTTCACGCGCCTTTTGGATACGTCGCTGGCCGAGGTCGGAGCGCGCCATCTTGGAGACTGCCGCGTGCCGCTGCGCGTCGTGGTATTTGATGTCGACCGTCGCACCACGCGCGTGCTGTCGGATCAGGCGGTACCGCTGTCGCTGGCTGTCCGCGCATCGTGCAGCTTTCCTGGTCTGTTCCAGCCGACCCGCATCGCCGACGACCGCTTCCTGGACGGGGGCATCGGCGACCGCGCCGGCATTGCAGCCGCCAGCCCCGGTGCCCGCGTGCTGTTTCATCACCTGGTGCCGCGATCGCCATGGCGCGTCGTGCACACGGCGCAGAACGAACCGCCGGCGTGGCCCGATCTGATCGTGCTGTCCGAGCCGTCGCTACCGCGCCTGGGACCGTTTCGCATGGAGCGTGGCGCGCAGGCCTATGACCTTGCCTACCAGATGGCGCGCCGTCGACTTGCGGCGCCTGCGCTGCCCCAACAACGCGAGTAGCCCCCCTACTCGTCAGACGCCGAAGCGTCTCTTCTGTGGCACCTCAGGGACTCGAACCCCGAACCGTACGCGTATGAAGCGTCTGCTCTGACCAGTTGAGCTAAGGTGCCGCGCTGCGGACCGCATAGGTATCAAGGACCGAGCCGATGTGTCAACGAAATTTGCGCGCGCAATCTCTGCGCGACTGAGATTGCGGCGGGGAATTGTTGATGCGCGAAATGCGACGGTGGCACCATACCGCACATGAGCGCTGTGAAGACCACTTCCCAAAATCGTGTCGTTGTCATTGGCTCGGGCTTTGGCGGCTTGGCCGCGGCCATTCGCCTGCAAGCGCGGGGATATCAGGTCACCATCGTTGACCAGCGCGATCAGCCCGGCGGTCGCGCCTATGTCTATCGCGACAAGGGCTTCGTCTTCGACGCGGGCCCAACGGTGATCACGGCGCCGTTTCTGTTCGATGAGCTATTCAGCCTGTGCGGCAAGCGGCGTGAAGATCACCTGAAGTTCGTGCCCGTCGACCCGTTCTATCGCATCCGATTTCACGACGGGCGCGTGTTCGATTACAACGGCGACCCCGATCACATGGCGGAAGAGATCCGCAAGTTCAGCCCTGGCGATGTCGACGGATACCAGCGCTTCGTGCAGGAAGCCGAACGCATCTTCAAGGTCGGCTTTGAACAGCTAGCCGACGTGCCGTTTGGCCGGATGAGCGACATGCTGCGCATCGTCCCGGCCATGATGAAGCTGCGTTCGTACCTGACGGTGCATCAGCTTGTCTCGCGCTTCGTGCAGAGCCCGGATCTGCGCACCATCTTGAGCTTCCATCCGCTGTTGGTCGGCGGCAACCCGTACCAGACGACGTCGATCTATGCGCTGATTCTGTACTTGGAACGCAAGTGGGGCGTCTGGTTCGCTCTGGGTGGCACCGGCGCCATCGTCAAGGCGCTGGTCGATCTGTTCACCGAACAAGGCGGCGTCATTCGCCAGTCCGAAACCGTGGAAGAGATCCTGGTGTCGCCCGGCATCGAGCGTGCGCGGACTCGCGGCGTTCGACTGCGCGGCGGTGCCGAGATCCCAGCCGATATCGTGGTCAGCAATGCCGACGTCGGCTTCACCTATCGCCACCTGCTGCCCGAAAGCGCGCGCCTGAAGTACAGCAACCGCAAGGTTGAAAACATGCGCTACTCGATGGGCTTGTTCGTCGCCTACTTCGGGGCCGCCGCCAAGTACCCGGACTGCGTGCACCACACGATCCTTCTGGGGCCGCGCTATCAGGGCCTGCTGGAAGACATCTTCACGGAAAAGCGCCTGGCCTCGGACTTTTCGCTGTACCTGCATCGCCCGACGGCCACCGATCCCAGCCTGGCGCCCGAGGGCTGCGATGGGTTCTACGTCCTGTCTCCGGTGCCGCACCTGGGCACCGACCGGCCCGTCGACTGGGACAAGGAAGGCGACCGATACCGCGACAAGATCTACGAATAC
>JAYRFD010000158.1:0-2298 GCA_041908565.1 Polyangia bacterium
GCGACAGACCACGCAGCGCTGGCAGAGCTCTCGTCACGCGTCGCTGGCCAACCGCGTTGCGAAGCCAGACCCGTACAGGCTGCGCAGCGCGAGGCATCCATGCAGCATGGCCGAACCCAGCGGCTGTGTGAGTTCCAGATTGACAGGCGGCCCCTGTCTTTCCAGGCTAGGCCCATGCACAGCGCCAATTCGGGTTCCGGTCAAAAGTCGTTGTCGGTTTTGCAGCCGTCGGGAACAGGGCCTTCTTCGGCCCCCACGGTGGCTCCGCACGTAAAGCCCGCCGTCGATCCGGCGACGCTACGGCACAAGGACCTGAAGCGCGGCCGGTTCTGGGCGCACATCCCGGCCTACGCCGACATCGACGAAGAGACCTTCCTCGATCACAAGTGGCAGTCCAAGCACACGATCACCAACGTCGACAAGCTGCTGGGTGCCGTGCGCGGCATTGCGGCGGCCAGCGAGACCTTCTTGCAAGACGCGGCCGAGGGCTTTGCCAAAGCGCCGATGAGCGTGCGCGTCACGCCCTACTTGCTGAGCCTGATCGACTGGAACGATCCATACAACGATCCGCTGCGCATCCAGTTCATCCCGCTGGCTTCGCGCCTTCTGCCCGATCACCCGCAGCTTGGGCTGGACTCGCTGCACGAAATGGCCGATGCGCCGGTGCCGGGGCTGACCCACCGCTATCCCGACAAGGCGCTGTTCCTGCCGCTCGACACCTGTCCGGTGTACTGCCGCTTCTGCACGCGCAGCTATGCCATCGGCTTGGACACCAACCTGGTCGAAAAGGTCACGCTGCACGTCAACGAAGAGCGCTGGCGCAAGGCCTTTGAGTACATCGCTTCCAGGCCCGAGTTAGAGGACATCGTCATCTCGGGCGGCGACGCGTACAACCTGCGGGCCCAGCAGATTCGCGAGATCGGCGAGACGCTGCTGAACATGCCGAACGTGCGGCGCATGCGCTACGCCACCAAGGGCCCCGCCGTCATGCCGCAGAAGATCCTGACCGACACCGCGTGGCTGGATGCGCTGACCGCCGTCGTCGAACTGGGCCGGCGCCTGCACAAAGAAGTTGTCTTGCACACGCACTTCAACCACCCCAACGAAATCACCAGCCACACCGAACAGGCCATGAACCGCCTGATGGAGCGCGGCATCTTCGTGCGCAACCAGTCGGTGCTGCAGCGCCACGTCAACGACACGCCCGAGACCATGACGCTTCTGGTCAAGCGCCTGGGCCACGTCAACGTCCACCCCTATTACGTCTATGTGCACGATCTGGTCAAAGGCGTGGAAGACCTGCGCACGACGCTGAAGACCGCGATCGACATCGAAAAGCACGTGCGCGGATCGACCGCAGGCTTTAACACGCCGACCTTTGTCGTCGATGCACCGGGTGGCGGCGGCAAGCGCGATGCGCATTCGTTTGAACACTACAACCGCACGACCGGCATCTCGGTGTATACGGCTCCGTCGGTCAAGCCGGGGCAGCAGTTCTTCTATTTCGATCCCATCGATCTGCTGCCCCCCGAAGGTCGCGCCCGCTGGGCCCAGCCCGAAGAGCACGCACGAATGATCGAAGAAGCACGCGCCGCCGCCTTGGCTTCGCAGCGCTAGTGCCGGTCTGCGCGCACGTGCGAAGTGCCGTCCTTTTCTGGCTGGTCCTGTGCGTCGGGGCCAGCGGCTGCCACCCGCGAACGCCGGGCACCCAGCGTTCGATGACGGATGCCGGGGTCGGTCGGGGCGATGCCGGATCACCGATTGATCACGACGCCGGAACCAGTGTCCCCGCCGAGGCCAGCTGTGGACCCGATGACGACGCGCTGCCTCCCGCGCACTGCCAGATTCCCGAGACGCTCAAGCCCTCGCAGGGGGCCAAGGCGGTGTTCGCGGCGCTGCTTCTGCGAGCCCACGATCGCAACGAAGCCGGCCTGGCCCTGCGTCGAGCAGCCCCCGCGCGCATGCACATCGCCGGACGCATCGGCGAACATCCACCTGAAGCCCCAGCGCCTTCGGCCCTAGCAAGCAGGCCAGCCGATCCCAGCGATGGCGGCACTGCAAGCGGCGTTGCAAGCAGCACGAGCCCCGATGACAGCGACGGATCAGTGCCTCTATTTCGCGAAGCGCTGGCCTGCGCCAACACCGCCTTGCGCATCCAGCAAAACGCGCTGCCGGCCCTGCGTCAGCGAGCTCTGGCCCAGCGCGAGCTGGATCAAGTCGACGAAGCCCGCGACACCCTGACCCGCGCACTGCTGTTGTTTCCCGACGATGCCGAGGCGCTGGCTCTGGCCGCCGACC
>JAYRFD010000159.1:0-1716 GCA_041908565.1 Polyangia bacterium
ACGATCCGGCCCCGCCCGCTGGCCCGCCCGAGCCTGCCCCGACTGTGGTCTGGGACACCTGGCGCGCAACGTTCAAGTCCTTCAGCCGCAGCGACTACACGATCAAAGGGGCCGAGGTTCGCTTGGCCTTCGATGCCGAGCACCTGAGCAGCACGGTGACTCTGTCTTCGTTCCCGGTCGGTAGCACCTGCACCATCAACGACCAGGCCGTCACCATCCAGCCCGACCCCAAGCTTGTCGACGCGCGCGACGGCACCAAGAAGCTGTCGTTCCCCTTCCGTGCACCGTCGGCAGCGGCATCCGCGTCTTCGACATCGACACTTTCTGTGGACCTGCTGGACAAAGACGCGAAGCTGGACCTGGGGCTGCAGTTCGCTTGCACCTTCCCGCGCTTTGAACCGGTCCGCTTCACGGCACCAGCGATTTCCGTGCGGTCTGATCTGGAAGCATTCCTGCGCGCGGTCAGCAAAAGCGGCAAGCGACTGCCCGACGAGTCCGCGCAGGATGAAGTCCCCGCCGACCGAGTGCGTGGCGTGGCGCTGTTTCTAAACGGAGGCTCACCGACGCTGCTGGGCGATCCCAAGTCGCTGTCCGACATCGACTGGGTGGTGTTTGCGCCCGATTCAAAAAAGGCTGTTCGCTCGGTTCACTGCTCGGGCTATACGCGCATCGGTCACTTTGAGATGCCCATCTACAATCGCACCGCTCGCGTCTTTGATCGTCGGACCGGACACCTGCTGCAAGAAAAGACCCTTGAGCCTTCGTCCAACTGTCCGCGCATCGCCGTCATGGGAATGGGGGGAACGTCGCAATCGGTCAGCGATGAAGTGGTGACGACGTGGTCTGGTGCACTGATTCCCAGCGCCGCGGCCGCGAACAACACCAAGCAGCGCCCCGGCAGTCCCACGCCGACCCGCGGTGCCAAGCAGCACGCCTCGACTGCCAAGCCCCGCGGATAGCCTCGCCCCCTCGGTTCGATCGAGCCCGCCAAGTCCCCCGCAGTCCGGCGCCGTCCCGAAAAGTCCCGCGCAGCCGCCTTGGGATCGGGAAGACTTCCCCCTTCTTTTCGGCGAGCGAATACCATCGAAAGCAATGAGCCTTTCGATCCATCCCGACTCTCGGTCGCAGGTCGAAGCCTATGACGCCCTGCCCTACCAAGGACGCCCTTGCCCGGAAAGTCACCCCAGCCATCTGGCGGTCGTGGCCAAGCTGGCCGGCCTGCCCATCCCCGACATCGGTCGCTGCCGCATCCTTGAGCTGGCCTGTGGCGACGGCAACAACCTGATCGCCATCGCTGATACGCTGCCAGAAGCGCGCTGCGTTGGCATCGATCTGTCGCCGCGTCACATCGCCATGGGCCAGGCCGAAGTCGCGGCGCTGGGCCTGCGCAACGTCGATCTACGGCAGGGCGATCTTTTGCAGATGAACCCCGGCGATCCCGCGCTGGGCGAGTTCGACTTCATCCTTGCGCACTGTCTGTATTCCTGGGTTCCACGAGCCGTGCAAGACCGCATCTTCGCGCTGTGTCGACGGCACTTGGCACGTCATGGCGTGGCCTTTGTCAGCTACAACCTGCTGCCCGGCTGGCGCTTGGTGCAGGTGCTGCGCGACTTCTTGTAGTTTCAAACACGCAGCGCCAGCAAACCGAAGGATAGACTGCAAAAAGCGCTGAACGGATCCGCCCATCTGCCCCTTATCAAACATGCATGCACGGGC
>JAYRFD010000160.1:0-2980 GCA_041908565.1 Polyangia bacterium
GCCTTGGCTCATCGGACGCAGGGACGGGCTCGACGGGCGCGGGCGCTGCGTGAAGGGCCGGGCGGTGAACGACTCCAGCGCGTGACACAGCACATCGAAGCCACTCGCTGCCACCACGCTGGATGGCAGCGTGGCCGTGGCATCGGGATCGATGAGGGCCAGCGTGGGGCGCAGAAAGCGGCTGGCGATGCCGGTCTTGGCCTGAAGCGAAAGGACATCGCAGACGGCGATGCCGGTTAGCTCGCTGCCGGTGCCGGTGGTCGTCGGACACGCGACATGCGGGGGCAGGGGACCGGGAACCGGCTCGCCAGCGCCAACCGGCTTGTTGACATAGGTAAAAAAGTCCGCCGGATAGGTCGCATACAAAAGCGCCGCCTTGCAGGTGTCCATCACCGATCCACCACCGACCGAGACATACGCGTCAAAGCGTCCCTGGCGGGCAAAGCGGGCGGCAGCTTGGAACGAAGCATCGGTGGGCTCGACGTGCACCGCGTCATAGACGACGACGTCCAGACCTGCGGCCACAAGCGACCGCTGCGCGGTTTCGACACAGGGCAGCCGCACCAGGTTGCGGTCGGTGAACAGCGCCACCCGTCGCAGCGATCCACTACCCGAGCTTGGGCCAGGGCCTGGGCTCGACGAGGCGCGCAGGCTCAAGATCGCGTCGCCTAGCTCAGCCAGCGCGCCGCGGCCAAACCGCAGGTGGGACGCATCAATCGCGAAGACGCCTTCGCCACCGTCGGTCAACAGGTACGCATGAGCACAGCTCATGCGCGCACCATACCGCAGGCCGAACACGAACAGGGAAGCAGCCGGCAGGCGCCACCTTACCGACTGTGCCGCCCGACGGAGGTTGTCAGGTCCGCGCCAGCGGCCTCGATGCGCCCGCCGTTACGGAAAGACCAGCCGGTGGGCACCCAAGTCCGGGTGCTTGCGAGCGCCTTCCTTGTTGCTGAGCACTAGGCGGCCTTCTTTGTCGAAGGTCGCGGTCATGGCCGTCACCTTGGCGGGCGGATCGTCGTCATCGCCCCCGCCCTCGCTTTCGGGGACCTCTTCGGTGGTCAGCGGGATGCTTGGCGTCATGCGCGGCTTGCCCGAGGGCCCAATGCCCAAGACCCGCATATACGTCGACTCGCTGGACTCGCCACTGCGGCACGAATACGACCGAAGCCAGGTGATCAGTAGCTCTGGCGCGCCGCCTGGAATGACGTCTTTCAGCTCAAGCGTGATGTCCTTTACGCCCTCGCTGCAGTAGTGACGATCTTCAACGGACACCAGGTCTTGCGTGTACCAGCCGGCGGCGGTCTGCACGCCCAGGATGAAGTCGATATAGGTCAGGTCATCCATGCCATCGCCGCGCGTGCACTTGTTCTTGAACACGCGAACCGCTTTGTAGGGCGCTGACACCGCGACGCTGCCGACACTGCCGTAGGCATCGCGGTCGCCGATTGGCGCGGGGCTGCAGGTGCAGCGCATCTTGGGCGCTGTGCCGTCGTATTCCTTGTCGGCCTCGTCGGCGACTTTGCGGTTCTCTGCCCGTCGGGTCTTGCAGATGGCTTGCAGGCTGGCGACCGGATCGGCCAGCGGCTGCGGAACAAAGGGATCCAAGGCGGCCGCGGCGGCTGGATCCAGCGCTGCCAAGCGCGCGCGCACCGTCGGATTCTGCCGCGCCTTGATCGAGCTGGAATACGCCGCGATCGCGCCCGGCTTGTCACCCCGTGCCTCGGCAATCAGGCCCAGGTTGTAGTACGAGGCGCCTTTTAGGTTCGTTTCGGTCGCCGCATCAATGGCCTGCTGCGTGTACTTGGCCGCGCTAGCCAGATCCTTGTCGTTGTAGGCGGCCCAGCCAAACTCCGACAGCACCGCGGCGTGCTTGGGGTCCAGCGCCAGGCACGCGCTGTACGAAGCCATGGCCCCTTTCCAGTCGTGCTTGCGGGCCAGCTTCCGTCCGGCCAGCAGCAGCTTCTTGCAGCGCGGGGCAGCGTCGGGCTTGGGGCTCGTCTTGTCGTCGGGCTTGGCCGCCGACTTGGCTGCCGACTGCGCAGGATCTGCCCGGTCGGCGGGCGCCATCGCGGGGTCGAAGGTGCAAAGCAGTGCCAACGAACACAGGGCCAAGCGCTGCACAGACTTCTTCATGTCACCCAGTGTAACGCGCGGGAAAAGGGGGCCTCGTTGTCTCGGAAGCACCGCCCCAAGAGTCGAAGACAGGCAGGACGATGGGCGAGCTGACCAGCGCACTCATAATCTTCCAGGAACTCGCGTGAGCTCGCCTGATCTAAAGAAGGGCCAGCCCGCGTTCGCGCACGGCCTGCCAGATTGGGGTCTGCAGGAATTCCTTGAACGGCGTGGGGTCGTTGTGGGCTTGCTTGAACTGTTCCCAGGAGGCTTCCAGCTCGCTAAGCGTCGTCGTTGACAGCGCCCGCGCGCTGGTGCGTTCCAGCGCGGCCAGCAGCCACTGCGCCCAGGCATACGGCATCGACAGCGTATGGGCTCCGCGCGTGTCTTGGATCAGAAGCTCGCCCTGGGCCGGCTTGCCGTTGGCGGGTGTCGTCATGCGCACTTCGGGCGTCGTGCCCAGCCACAGCACGCGGCGGTCGCGCAGGTTGGGATCGAGCATCGGCGTGGCCTGGCGATCCTGTTCTTGTGCCGCGACGATCTTGCCGATCCAGTCGCGATCGATGCTGACCGCCGGCACCGGGAAGTCGAACCAGCCCTCGACCGGGGTGTCGTGGTGAAAGCCCAGCGTGTAGTACTTCAGCGCCGCCTGCAGACCCTGTTCGTACTTGCCATGCTCTGCGCCCGTCGAATCCAGGTGCGGGATGATCTGTTCAACGAAGGCGCCCTGCGGCATCGGCAGCAGCTGAATCTTGTAGTCGTCGGGGTTGCGCCCGATGGGGCTGTGCGGCGTGACGCCAAAGCGGGCCCAGCTGGCCGACGTCATCAGACCGTGCTTGAACAGCTGTCGCACCACGTCCAGCGC
>JAYRFD010000161.1:0-2556 GCA_041908565.1 Polyangia bacterium
ACTTCAAACCATCAGCTCAAGCGCGTGCTGCGCCCGCTTCACCTGTGGGGCATCGCGGTGGGCCTGGTGATAAGCGGCGATTACTTTGGCTGGAACCTGGGCTTGGGCCAGGCGGGGCCGGTCGGCCTGCTAGTCGCCGTGCTGTTGGTGACGCTGATGTACGTCTGCTTCATCTTCAGTTACACCGAACTTTCGACGGCCATCCCGCACAGCGGCGGCCCGTATGCGTACGCGCGCAAGGCGATGGGACCGACGGCCGGCTTGATTGCCGGCGTGGCCACGCTGATCGAGTTCGTCTTTGCGCCACCGGCCATCGCGCTTTCGATCGGCAGCTATGTGCAGTTCCGCGTGCCCTGGATGCCGGTCAAGGCCGTCGCTGCGCTGACCTTCATCGCCTTCGCTGCACTGAACTGCTGGGGGGTCGAGCTGGCCGCGCGCTTCGAGCTCTTCGTGACCGCACTCGCCGTCTTCGAGCTGGGCCTGTTCTTCGCAATCACCGGCCCGCACGTCGAGACATCGCGCATTTTTGCAGCGCCGTATCTGCCGTTTGGCATTCGCGGCATCTTCTTGGCTCTGCCGTTTGCCATCTGGTTTTACCTGGCGCTGGAAGGCGTCGCGATGTCGGCGGAAGAGGTCGTCGATCCCAAGCGCGACATCCCAAAGGGCTACACCGCGGGCCTGCTGACCTTGGTGGTGCTGGCGCTGGGAACGCTGCTGTGCACGACGGGAGTCACGCCGTGGCGTGAGCTGTTGCAAGACGACTCGCCCCTGCCGCGCGCCTTGGCCCGCGTGCTGTCGCCAGGCCATCCGCTGACGCACATGATGGTCTACATTGGCCTGTTTGGTCTTCTGGCCAGCTTCCACGGCATCATGATGGGCTATTCGCGACAGGTGTTTGCCCTCGCGCGCGCCGGGTATCTGCCGGCGTTTCTGGCTCGGCTGCATCCGCGTCGACAGACCCCGGTTTGGGCCGTGATCCTGCCCGGCCTCGTCGGGCTTGGCGTGGTCCTGGTAGGCGATACCAATCAAGCCATCACGCTGGCCGCGATCGGAGCCACGCTGCTTTACGTCGTGTCGATGGTCTCGCTGTTTGTGCTGCGGCGCCGCGAACCGGATCTGGAACGGCCCTATCTTGCTCCGTTCTATCCTCTGTTTCCTACCATCGCGCTTCTGTTGGCCCTCGTGTGTCTGGGCGCCGTGCTGTGGAGCGCCCCGCACCTAGCCGCCGTCTGTTTGGGCCTGTTTGCGCTGGCCGCGCTGTACTATCGAGCCGTGGCCCATCGTCGCGTCCTCGCTCAGTCGGAAAGCCTGGCTGTCTCTTCATCTGCCTCCTCATCCCCATCGTCCTCGTCGGGCTCGCCGCATGCGCAGCATCCGTAGGTTTTTCGTCGCTGGGTGCACCGCGCTGGCCCTGGCCAGCAGTGGCTGTCCGCATAGCGGCAATCGCGAAGCCCTGTCGACCGCGCTGCGCTACTTGGATGCGGCCGCGGCCGGCGATGTCGAGACCTGCTATGGTCTGCTCAGCGAGGAAGCCCAGCGAGGCTGCGATCGCGCCTGCCTGGCCAGCATTCTGGAACAACAGCGGGCCGAGTTCCGCGCGGCCCGCGACGAACTTCGGGCCAGTCTCCGCGAAAAGACGCCCTCGCGAAACGTGGTCGCATCGCACAGCGCAACGCTGCGACTGCGCGACGACAGTCAGCTTCACCTGGCGCAAGCTCCGCAGCCCGTGACGGGACAGGCCCGCAGCAGCGCGTCAGCCCAGCCCTATCTGTTCAGCCAGAACCCGCTGCAGTTCTATCCGCAAGACACACCGGAACACACCCTGCGATCGTTCTTGCTAGCCGTCGATCGCCGTCGCTGGGATGTGCTGGTCAGCTTTCTGCCGCGATCCTTGGCGCAGCCCGCCCAGGGCGCGTTCTATACCGCCGAGCAGGTGCAAAAGCGCTTCGAGGGCCCGGCCGCCGCAGACATCACCCGTCAGCTAAACAACCTGCGCGCCCACCTGAACGACGCCATCCAGATCCTGCCCAGCGGCAACGATGCGACGCTGAAGGTCGGCGAAAATCGCGAAGCCAAGCTGGTGTTTGAAGACGGGGCCTGGCGCGTCCGCCAGCTTGAATAGTCGACCGTAGCCGGACTTAGCGAGCAGCCCCCGGAGCAGCAGCCGGTGCCGGACTCACCGACGGAGCAGCCGCAGGCGGGGCCGGTGCCGGAGAAGCCCCTGCCGGTGCCGGAGCCCCAGGTGTCGCGGCCCCGGTCGCGACCTGTTCGGCGCGCCGTTTTTCTGCTTCTTCCAGACGCTCGTTTTCATCCTGGCGATCCGGCGGACCGATCGGACGTTCTTGCTTGAAGTTGGGCTTGCGGTGCGAATCCCAGACATGCAGCGTCGGCGATTCGCGCAGATCGATCGGACGGAACGACGTCCATCCGTTGGGAACGCGCGGCTCTAGCACTTCGAACACATAGCGCGCATCCAGCGGCGACACGTTGATGCAGCCGTGCGACTTCACTCCGCCAAAGCGATCGTGCCAGTAGGCGCCGTGGATCGCGTTGTGC
>JAYRFD010000162.1:0-7970 GCA_041908565.1 Polyangia bacterium
AGCTGCCAGCACGATGGGCTTCCACTGCACCACCGCGTTGTTGCGAGCCGCGATCGGCTCGATCTGCGTCGCTGCCAGGTAGCTGTACGGCGACGACAAGTCGAAATAAAAGTCGATTCGCTTGGGCGGTTTGGCAGGCCGGTCGACGAGATCCATCATGGCCGCGAATCTATCACTGATGCGGGTGCGTTGGTTGCCAGCGAAACGGGCACAAATTCGGGCACAGATTCGCGAACAGAAACGGGCGCAAAACCCAGCGTAGAAGCGGGCGCGAAAACCGGCGCCGAAGTCACGCCAGAAGCCGCGGATGACGTCTGCAATGGGACCGATGGGACCGACGGCATTGACAAGGTCGCAGCGTTTGATGAGCCTGGTGTCCATGACTGCGACGACCCACAAGCTGGTGCTGATTCGCCACGGGCAAAGCGCCTGGAACCACGAGAACCGCTTCACCGGCTGGACCGACGTCAGCCTGACCGATCAAGGACGCGACGAAGCGCGCGCCGCCGGCCGCTTGCTGCGCGAAGGCGGCTTCACCTTCGATGTCGCGTACACGTCCGTGCTCAAACGAGCCGTGCACACGCTGAACATCGTCTTGGACGAGCTAGGCCTGGACTGGCTGCCCGTGCACAAAGCGTGGCAGCTAAACGAACGGCACTACGGCGCGCTGCAGGGCTTGAACAAGACCGACATGGCCCAGAAGTTTGGCGAAGCGCAGGTCAAGATCTGGCGCCGCAGCTATGACACGCCGCCGCCGCCGCTGGATCCCTCGGACGAACGCCACCCGCGCTTCGATCGTCGCTACGCCGGCCTGCCGCCGGATTCGCTGCCAGCCACCGAAGCGCTGAAGAACACCGTCGATCGCCTGGTGCCCTACTGGCAGAACACCTTGGCTCCCGCCATTTCATCCGGCCAGCGTTTGTTGGTGGCGGCCCACGGCAACAGCCTGCGCGCCTTGATCAAGTACCTGGACCATGTGTCGGACAGCGACATCGTCGAGCTGAACATCCCGACGGGCATCCCTCTTTTGTACGAACTGGACGCTGACCTGAAGCCGCTGCGCAGCCAGTACCTGGGCGACCCCGAAGCGGCCGCCCGCGCTGCCGCCGCCGTCGCCAACCAAGGGCAAAAGGCGTAGCGAATCCATCGGCTGCAGGGAATCTGCGGCCGCCATTGCTGCCCGTGGACTGCGGCCTGTGCTCGACGCGCGGCGACTCTGCGTCGCTTCGTCGCGCGCTCGTCCCGCTCCGATCTCACCTTCGTCGCGTGCTTGTCGCGCGTTTGTCCCGCTCTGATCTCGCCTATCTCGCCTATCTCGCCTTCGCCGCGCGGTTGTCGCGCGTTCGCCCCGCATTGATCGCGCGTTGGTTGCGCAGTTGTCCCGTACCCATCCCAATCTGATCCGCTTTTGTTGCGCCCGCCGATGCGGTCCGTGGACTGCGTCGATCGACTGGGCATCGGCTTGGGTTCCTCGGCACCGTCCGTGCATGCGCTGGGTCGCAGGGCACCGTGTGCGCGTTTGCGAACTTGATTTTGGGGGGACCGATCATGACGTCGACGATTCGTGGGCTTTTGACCTGCCTGGCGATCGCGCTTGGCTGTCTGTGCGATTTCGGCTGCGGTACCGACTGGATGGAGATTGCGGGCCTGCCGATCGAAGGCATGGTGCACAAGGGACCGTTTGCCCAAGGCTCGCGCATCCACGTACTGGGCTTCAGCGATCTGACGCGTCCGCCATCGACGGTGACCGAGGTCCGCACCGCGACCGACCTGGGGGACTTTCGCACGGCAGCGAAGACGCCGCTGGTGGCGCTGCTGGCGGAAGGCTCGTACTTCAATGAGCTTACGGACCAGATCTCGGATCGGCCTTTGAGCCTGCAGGCGCTGGCGGCGCTGGAAAAGGACGGGCCTCGGACGGTGAACATCAACCTGATCACGCACGTCAGCGTGCCGCGGGCGCGGATGCTGCACGAACGTGGGATGAGCCTGGCCAGCGCGCAGGCCCAGGCCGAAGACGAGCTTCGCGTGGCGCTGAGCTTGGCTTGGCCGACCAGAACCCCGCTTCGCGGGCGCGACCTGAGTCTGGTGTCGCCCGATCCCGACAAGCGCGCGTACCTGTGGGCCGCGACGCTGCGATACCTGCGGGTCGCGCAGACCGCCGGGGCACAAGCCGGAGCGAACTCTGCCGGGTACATGCAGAGCCTGTTGGATCAGACATCACAGGGGCTGGCCAGCACCGGCCGCTTCAACGCCCCCGAGGCGACGCAGTTTGCCGCCGCACGCGGGGCTGGGGTGCCCAGCGCACTGATTGCGACCTTGCGCGCAAAGCTTGCCGCACTGGGGTCGCCAGTCGATGCACCCGACTTAGCCCGCGCAATCGACAGCGATGGCGATGGCCTGGCAGACGCCCGCGACAGCTGCCCACGCATCGCCAACCCTGAACAGGCCACTCGACCGCTTGGCATCTGCGATGTGCAAGTTCAGGAACAGGTGCTGCCGGCTACGGGGGTGTCGATTTTTGAATGGATGGCGACGGATGGTGCCGATGCCAACGGGCGGGGGCGCGTGCAGGTCTTTGCGCGCTGGTCGGCCAGCAACTGGCTGACATCCGCCGATGCCCAGGGCAGCTTCGCGCCCTTCCAAGCGCTGACGCTGCCGACCGGTGGACCCGATTTGAAAGGCCCCAGCACCAAGGCGCAGGCGATTCCCGATGTCGATGGCGATGGCGCCAGCGATGTCCTTGCGACCGCAAGGGTCGGAACGGTGATGGAAGGGATCTACGCAACCGGGGGCAGCACAGGCTTGGCCTCGTTTGTCGCGACCACCGCCGAGCCGCTGCCAGTGCTCGGGGGCACCAACTTCCGCGGCATGGGGGCGCAGACCGCCGTCGTCGCCGTCGCCGACTTCGACCGAAACGGCTGGATGGATCTGGCCGGCGTCCATGTCGATTCTGCGAATAGCTATCGCATCGCGCTGCAGCTTCAGTCGGCGGCCGGCACCTGGGCCACGCCCGTCCTGGTGGCCCCCGTCGGATCGACGCAGATTCGAGCCCTAGTCACCGGCGACATGAACGGCGACGGCAACCCAGACCTGATCGCCGCGGGCCTGTTCGGTGCGCAGATCTGGCTGGGCGATGGCACCGGCAAGTTTGCACCGCAGTCCATCACCAAGGCGTGCAGTGGCCTGAGCGGCCTGATCT
This sequence comes from Polyangia bacterium, assembly GCA_041908565.1. GTDB lineage: Bacteria > Myxococcota_A > Polyangia > Palsa-1104 > JAEUJZ01 > JAEUJZ01. The sequence continues at coordinate 3,200 of JAYRFD010000162.1, forward strand.
GTCCGTCCAGCGCGGCGCTTTCGGACTTCGATCACAACGGCACACAAGACGTCCTGGTGCTGGCCAGCAACTGGCAGAACGCGTCCGAGCCGCGCTTCCTGGGCCTGCTGCGCGGCAACGGCCTGGGTCAGCTAGCCCCCCTCGAGACGCTGGCGACCTACAAAGCGTCTGCGCGGGACCTGGGCCTGCGCACGCTGGATGCCAATGGCGATGGCTGGGTGGACATTCTTTCCCATGAAGGGGATGTGCTTCAGCTGCAAATGAACAGCGGCAACCGCTTGGACGCGGCGCAGTCCTTGCCGGCGGATCTGCCCGCATCGCTTCTGCTGAGCAGCCTGTTTGGCGTCCGCGACCTAAACCGCGACGGCGTCGATGATCTGCTGTTCATGGCCGCGGACCCACCCGCCAGCGGCAGCGGACCCTACACCATCAAGCTGGTACGCGCGCTTTTGCAGTAGGCCGACAGTAGGCCGATCGAGCAGCGCGTTGCAAACGCGAACAAGGATGCCAAAGCGCAAGGCGGCGGAGCGAGCGTCCGTCGGGACATACAGGCGGCTGAATGCCGTCGGCTTCAGGCGGCCGGTGTCTTGACCGCGTCAGCAAGCGGACCGCTGGCCGCTGACCGCCGGCCGCTGGCCGCTGACCGCTGACCGCTGGCCCCGCGGAATCGGGGCGCGACTTGGCCTCGCTTACCGATAGCGCCCGCCCTTCGTAAAGGACGCCGTTCAGCCCAGCGATGGCAGCCTGCGCCTCTTCCGCCGAATCCATTTCCACAAAACCAAAGCCTTTGCTTCGCCCAGTGTGCCGAGCCGTGATCACCGTCGCTTTGGAAATCTGCCCATATTGCAAAAAGAGATCATTGAGCGTTCCATCATTAACGCCGTATGCAAGATTGCCAACATATAACTTTGTACTCACTTATCACTCCAAGGCCATGACGCACGCAGGCGTATACAACTAGGATGTCTTTGTTTCAATATCAACGCCATCACTTGGATTTATGGTTCGGGCAAAGAGACCTCGGTTTGTGGTCCAGCGACCGCCAGAGCAAGAGCAGGGTCATCGCTCTGCGAATCTTTCTGCTTCTTCTTTTCTTCCCGTCGCTGAGTCCGTCGCTGCGCTTTTTCTTCTTTGAGGATGCGCTGACGATCTTCGCGACCGCGCTTCGCATGAGTGGTTTTGCCGGGTTTAGGAATTGTCGTCTCGAATTCTGAGCCGCTCGTTCAATGCAGCTCGGCAGGGATAAGTTTACATCAGCCATTACGCATCTGCGAAGAGACACCTGAATGCGCACAGCTTGCAGACACTAACAATGCAACAAAAACTAGCCAGAAGATACTTTTTGCGAAGAGTTTTTATCGAACGACCAGAAAATTGGTAATTTTATTTTTTATTTTATCGTCGCTGTGCATAGAAAGTTCAAGGTGGCTGGTTTGTTTTCGTTTGGCCGCAGTTCACAACGGAATGAGTCACCTAAATCCGCGGGACTCGCAGCGCCCAAGCGGTGTCTGGGCAGCCCAGGCCGCGCTTCCGCGGGCGCGCGACCGGCACTTGCGCTGCGCGAACCGTCTTGGTCTGTGGCGCGCGATCAGCCTTGCGCGAAGATGTCTTTCCGCGCCGCCTCGCAGATGGCGACGACTGCGGGGTTGCGAATCTTGCGTTCGATCGAGATGGCAAAGAACTGCTGTCGCACGCTCGTCGCTCGGCCCACGACGCGCACTTGGTACTGACGACGAAGTTCGGACTCGATCACCGTGGGCGCGGCCACGATTCCCAGGCCCTGCTGGGCAAAGTCCTTGGCCAGCGCGCTGTCGTCAAACTCCGCGACGACCCGGGGCCGTATGCCCTGGCTGCTAAACCACTGCTCAAGCGTGCGACGCACGGTGGACGGAGCGCCCGGCATCAGAAACGGCGCACCGTCCAGCGAGCGCGGAAAACGTCGGCGCGCAGCCTGCGCCAGCTTGGCGGTTGCGAAAAAGGTTGTGCTGCACTCACCAAGCAAGTGGCTGAAGGCGCGCACCGGGAAGCCGGGACCGGCGGGCCCATCTGCGATGACGACATCCACCCGATGCAGCGCCAGTTCCGTGATGAACTCCTCGACCGATTTGTCCTGACGGCAGATGATCTGCACCGGCTGGCCCAGACGAAACGCAGGCTCTAAGAAGCGCCGGACCAGCGACTGCGGCAGCACCACGGCAACGCCGACGACCAGCCTTAGCGGCTTGCCGGTCTGGTGTCCCTTCAGCGTGTCCAGAAACTCGCGCCCCAGCGAGAAGATCTCATCCGCGTACTGGAAGGCAACGCGGCCCATTTCAGTCAGCACCAGGCGCCGGCCGCTGCGCTCAAACAGCTTTTCGCCCAGCACCTCTTCCAAGCGATGAAGTTGAGTGCTGATGGTCGGATGCGCCAGGTTCAGCGCGACGCTTGCACGCGCGATGCTGCCTTCCTTGGCGACGGTCCAGAAGTAGTGAAGGTGGTGATAGTTGAGCCAGTCCATGCCCACACCATACGTCGGTTTTTTCTACGCTCAGCTCTCAAACTTTCTAATGGTCTACAGATTGGACCCCACTTAGAGTGGCGTCTGAAAGGTAAGTGTCGATGTCGAACGTCCATCTTGAGCTTCCTGGGTCCGCTCGAGCCCTGCTGCGCCAGGCGGTTTATGCCGTCGAGCAGCAGGTCTCAGCGCTGCCAGGTCACTCCACCGTTGATGCGTATCGCGCTGCCACAACGGACTTGGCCGCGTCCTGGGCTGCCCTCTGCCAACTGCTCGCACTGGGCGAAGCGGCCCCCCTGCGCGAGTGCCCGCGCTGCCACCACTTGGGCATGCGAATTGCGACGCTCTGCGGGCACTGCTGGCTGCGACTGCCGCACCTTACGACGGAGACCGGCGATCCCAAGCCGGAAAGCGCACAGACCGCGGGGCAGCCAAGCTAATCACCCGCCATTCCGATTTCATCGCGCCGTAGCGCAGGAGGCGCACTCCGTCATTTCATGATTCCTGAACGAATCAATCAGTATCGAATCATTTCTCAAATCGGTGAAGGCGGAATGGGCGTCGTCTATTGCGCCGAAGACGAACAGCTGGATCGCCTGGTCGCCATCAAGCTGATCTCGGCGAACTACGTCCACGATCCGATGGCGCGTCAGCGATTTGCGCGTGAAGTGCAGATCGCATCGGACCTGCATCACCCCAACATCTGCACAGTTTTCGAGCACGGTGCCATCAATGGCAGCCCCTATATGGTGATGGAACTGCTAGAGGGGCAGACCTTGCGCGACAGGCTCAGCGGGCGTCCACTGCCGCTGCATCTGATCACGGCCATCGGTATGGATATCGCCGCAGCGCTTCACACCGCCCACGATCACGGCGTCGTGCACCGCGACATCAACGCCAGCAACATCTTCGTCATGCGATCCGGAATCACCAAGGTCTTGGACTTTGGCTTGGCCAAGCTCTGTCACGCACCGTCGATGGATCAGGCCGTGCCACCGCGGGCGGCTAGTGCCGTAAGCGCTCCAGGTCGCATGCTGGGCACAACATCGAACATGTCGCCCGAGCAAGTCACTGGGCAGGATGTCGATCGCCGCAGCGACATCTTTTCCTTCGGTGTCGTCCTGTACCAGATGGCCACCGGAATCCTCCCTTTTCTTGGGGCCAGTCCGCCGCAGGTCATGCGGGCCATCTTGTACATGCACCATACGACGGCGTCGGCCGTGAATCCGCGCATACCCATCGAGTTGGATCGCATCATCCAGCGAGCGATCGAAAAAGATCGCACCCTGCGTTACAGCACCGCCAGCGAAGTTCGCACCGATCTCGCCAAGCTGCACTCGCGCGAGCAGTCCGCCTCCTTCATCTCTCCAATGTGCCTGTGAAACAAAGGCCGACCTCGGGTCCTGGTAAGCAGCACGTGGGCGCTGCCCCCGCACCACCGCCCACGTGACGGGTCCGCAGTGGCGAATGCCCCGAGCCCTCATGCGGCCCCTTTGAGCCGTGCGTGGGGAAGACTCCCAGCGTCGGAGACGTACCGGGCTCAGACACCCCTTGGCACCGATGGTCGATGCGACGCAAGCGCAGCGTATTTCGCGGCCTGCGGATCGTCGTCTCTTGTGGACACGTAAGAGTCGATCGCAGCGCGGCTACCGACGGCGAATCTAGCAAATGAACAAGTCGTACTACCGATCACGCCGGCGGTGCTGCACGCCGACCAAGATCAGGCAGGCGATCAAGAGCACGCTGTACTCGGCTCCGTTGCGACCCAGGCCGACGACAAACCAGCCGACCGGCAGGTGCACCAGGCACATCCCGACGGTGTACAGAAGCGCGTACAGCAGCGATAGCGGAAACACGCCGAGCCCCAGCAGAAACAGGGGTGTGCCCACGATCTCAAACAGCGTGATCGCGCCCGCCACCAGCCACCCCGCGGGGACGCCTTGCGCGTGCAGCCACTCGCCAAACGGGGCGACGCCGCCGACGCAAAAGCGCGCCCAGCCATGCGCGGCGATCAGGCACGAAAGCAGGATGCGCAGAAGCAGCCAGCTGGCTGCGCTGCGACGGTCGAGAGCGGCCAAGGGCCCTAGCAGGTTGAGCTTCATCACACCGTTCTTTCTCTGCGCACATCAGCCGGCGACACGAACAGACGGCAGCGACGAGTCTTGCGACCCGCAGCCTACTGCCCGCGGACGAGGAAACGGCCGGAGTACACGGCCTGGCCTCCCCCTGCGACGAAGACCTTGAGAGACGAGGAGACCGGCGGCCCGACGAGGACAT
>JAYRFD010000163.1:0-2356 GCA_041908565.1 Polyangia bacterium
CGACACCACCTCATCGCCGAGCGACTGCCACCAGTTCGGGCCGTCATCATCGGCGACCTCAACCCTGAAGTCTCGCAGGTCAAGAGCATGCAGGGCCTCAAGCGCAGGGTCGACGAGCAGACGATCGAGGGTGGCCAGCAGGCGGCCGGGGTCACCTGCCTCGCCGCGTCCCTGCGCGCTGCCCGGTCTTAGTGCGCTGAGCAGCGGGGCCGCCCCGCGAATCGCGTCGGCGTGCGCGAGCCACACATCTGAAGCAATCTCGGCCGCGTCTACGAAGCCCCGATCGAACCGCACGCTGCTCGCGATGCCGGCCAGGCCCGACCACGCCCCACCATGACGGTCGAGCAGCGCCCGTACGCGGCGCCGACGCTGCATCGTCTCGTCATGCGACAGCCCCCCCCGCGCAAGCTCGCACTGCAGGATGACAAGATCGCCCCGATCGCCGCCGAGGGCCCGGGCGCAAGCCAACCGCGGGGCATCGTCATCCGGGGCCGCGCGACAGGCCGCGATGAGATCGCGCAGCGATGGTGTTGCCGGGGGTGAGTAGCCGCCCCCCGAGGGCCCCGTGGGCAGCGAGGGCCCCGTGGGCAGCAATGACGGCGCCGCAGCGAACACCCAGTCGCGACGTGGTTCATCGACCCAAGGCACCGCCAGCGCTGCCGCCAGGTCGCGACCCAGGAAGGCATCCCACGTGCGGCCTGGACGCGACGCAGCCCGGGGCGCGCTCTGCTCATCGGCGTGCTCCACCACCTTGACCAGCGTGTCATCGCCCAGCTGCAAGGCCAGGCCGCGATGGTTGTGGCGGGCGTCATCAGTAAACGACACCACGGCCCGGACAGCGCTGATATCGATGGTGCGGTGGCGCAGCACAAGCGCGCTACCGGCGCGCTCCAGACAACACGCTTCCCCCTCGTGCCAGATCTGACAGCGCGTGGCATCGATCGCCCACACAACGTGGCTGTCGCCATGCGTGGCGCCAAGCCATGCCCCCCCCTCGCTGGCATAGGCCGCAAGGGCAGCCCGGGCATCGTCGTCAAAGGGCTGAATCGCAACGCGCTGCGCGGGGAAGCCAGGGGCCACAGCGACGACCGACACCCCTGCCCCAGTCCGATCCCAGGCCGCGACCTTGGGACCCTCCTCGGCGAGTGCCCTCTGCATCGCGACAGAGAGTCCCAGACGCAAGGCTTCGTCAGCCCGACGTTGGCTCAGAATCTCGGCGGTGCGCTGGTCACTGGCGTCCTGCCGCGCCTGCCGCGCCATGACTCGCTCAGGCGCATCCCAATCGACATACGCCCCGATGAGGCCATCGATCAGTGCGGCGGTGCTCGCATCTGCCGCGATGGTGCGCGCTGGTTGCACAGGAAGATCCGCTTCCCTCCACGCAAACTGCTGCGTATGCAGCTCTAGATCGGCAGAGCGCCGGACGACCTCGCAGCGATAGGCCGCTGGCTTGGCCGTTGCCTCGATCGCGACCCGAACCACCGTCGATCCGTCATGCAGCTGGCCCAGCTCACCGCTCCACGATGTGCGCGCCAAGTCGAAGACAAAGGGGTCAGCTTCCAGGACCGGTTCGTCGACATGAAACGCCGCACCATCGACCATCACCAGACGCAGCCGATCGCCCGGTGCAGCCGGCAGCGCCCAGTAGATCGCGAACCCCATGCCAAGCTCGAGTCGGAAGTCGAGATCCCCGTCATCTAGCTCGACCACCAGTCGGTCCAGATCGTAGTCGCCACATTGAAGTCGTGCGGACGGCAGAAGGCGGACCACCGACAGCATGCCGTCATTGTATATAAGCGGACACGAGGTATAGCCGTCGTAGTGTCCGCCGCGGCCACCCGAGCGACGGCAAGCCACCTGGACCGAACAGCCCTGTCGACCGACCGCTGCCTACACCGCAGGCTGTGTGTCGGCGCGAGCTTCCCCCCCGGTCGCAGCCAGCGTCTGTTCGTAAAACGCCAGCACGCGGTCGGCCAGGCGTGGCCAGCCGAAGTCCTGGGCCTGTCGCCGCGCGGCGTCTCCCAGCGCGCTGCGCAGAGCCGGGTCTTGGCGCAGCATCCACAGCCGCTGCGCCGCCCGCGCTGCGTCGCCAAGCGGCAGCACGAAGCCTTCGACGCCATCCCGCAGCAGGCCGAAAACCCCCTCGATATCAAAGGCCAGCGTCGGCAGCGCTGCCGCCATGCCCTCCAACAGAGACATCGGATGCGATGCGATCGTCGCCGTGAAGAAGTACGCATCCGCGCTGGCCGCCAGGTCCGCCCGCCCCTGTAGCTGAGATCCCACGAACTGGACATTCAGGCCGCTGGATGCGCGCTGCAGTCGCGGCAGATCCGGTCCATCGCCAACGACGATCAGA
>JAYRFD010000164.1:0-20935 GCA_041908565.1 Polyangia bacterium
ACACCGCCGAGCGCGCAACCGCAGCCTGCCAGCGCGCGATGCAGGCGGATCCACTTTTGGTGTCGGTTTATCAGACGCAGTCGGCGGTGTATTGGCGGTCGGCGATCTTGGCCATGATGCAGAACCAAAGCCCGATCGAACTGGTAAAGAAGTCGATCGCGGCGTCGCAGCAGGCCCTGCAGTTGGATCCGAACAGCTGGCTTTCGCACTACGGCATTGGCAGCGCCAGCGGGCTGCTGATTCAGCAGCAGGTGCGCGACTCGGCGCTGGATCCATCGACGGTGTCGACAGCCACGCAGGCCTTGCAGGCCGCGGTGCGACTAAACCCCAATGCGCACTGGGCCTGGAACGATCTGGGCATGATCTTTATGTTCCGCATGATCTATGGCCTGCAGCGCGGCACGTTCGACAAAGACTTGTTCGATTCGTTCGTGCGTGCTGAAGAACAGTCGTTCACGCTGCGACCGGACATCGCGACACCGCTGGCCAACCTAAGCTACGGCAGCGGTTTGGTCGCGGACTATCACGTCAGCACGGGGCAGTCGCCAGATGGCTTTGTCGCGCAGGCGGTGAAGTATGCGCAGCGGGGTCAGGCACTGAACGCGGCGGACCGCGATCACCTGAACAACGAGACGACAGGCCACTTGGTGGCCGCGACTGCACGGATCCTGCGGGGCGAAGATCCGACGGCAGAGCTGGACACCGCGCAGCGCTTGGTCGACAAGTCGCTGTCGCTAAACGCCAGCTATGGCGAGACGCATCAGCAGGCCGCGGCCGTGCAAGTACAGCGTGCGACGTGGGCCCTGCGCAGCGGCAAGTCCGACCTGGCAGCCGAGATCGCAGTCAAAGGTCTTTCTGTGGTGGATCGCGGCGTGCAGGTGTCCAAAGACGATCCCGTGCTGCTGGGGCATCGGGCTCGCTTGCTGGCGACACTCGGTCGCGCCAACGGCCGCGAAGAGTCGCTGCGTGCCGCACGTGAAGCTGCGCAGCGGCTAGTCAAGCAGACGCCGCAAGCCGTTGATGCTCAAGAGGCGCTGGCCGAGACCACGCGCTACCTGATCGAGCATCTGCTCACACACACAGGCCCAACGCTGCGATCACGCGCAGACATCGGCCCGTGGCTGAAGGAAGGACTCGCGGCGTGTGAAGCGGCCCTGCAGCAGAACCCCACTCGCGCGTCGGCCTTCGCCCTGCGGGGTGCGCTGCATCTGCTTCAGGCTCAGCATGCGCAAACAGGCGGCGAGCGGACGCAGGCCCTGACGCACGCACGCAGCGATCTGCAAGCAGCGCTGCAGCGAAACCCGTTTCTGAATCGCGACTTCGCTCCGCTGCTGACACGCGCGCAGTCTTTGTAACGTCGCGTCGCGTCGCGTCTCGCTGCATTGCGTCTCCTTACGTCACCTCGTCTTGCGTCGACTCGAGTGGCTGCGCAGCGCCAGGCCTGGGACGTTGTTACAGATAGTGACGCCCAGCCGTTGCAGGTCATGCCCGTCCCGCAGGCCATGCCACACACCACGAAGTTCGCTGGGCAGCTTGTGCGAAGACCCTTTCAGGTGTCCATCGGATCGCACGTCGCGCTAGGCGGCCGTGCGCACCATCGTTTCGACATGCACGGGTGTCCAGACGTCCCCTTGGAACATCCTAGAAGTCCTGTCGCCCCTCATCGCACATCCATCGTGCAAGGCACCGGGCCAAAACGCAGCACGCTTCTTCCTGTACCGGGTCAGCGCAGAATCGATTCTCTGATTCGATTCAACGAAGTCATTCAAAGAACCGGTTCTTGGACTCGATTCCAAGGCAGCCCCTCCAAGGCTTGTGAGTCCGCTGATTGGAAGCACTGCAGCGACGGCCCGGTCGGGTGGGCCGCCACCGCGAGCTTCTGCGGTCCCAGCGCGCACCGCGCGACTGCAATCGAGCAGAGGCGCAGCCCGCAGTGCAGCGAGACATCATCGCAGGCGCACAAGGCCCGTCGATGCATCCCGGAGGCGCGAGCGTCCTGCCAAACGTCACCGATGACGAACGCAGCAGCCAAGGTCCGCCCCAGGTTCTGATTCGCGCTCTTAACAAAGCCTTCCGGGGGCGGCCGTGGCGGCGGGCGAACAAGGGATTCCCGGCAGCACCAGCAGCCGCGTCGCCATGATGTCGAGGGACATAGCAACAGTCTCGGCCAGCGCGTCGGCGAGCTCTGGGCTGTGCGCGCCGCGCAGGCCACGTCCAAGTTCGTCCGCACGAACCAACGGCTGAAGCTGCGCCTTGCTGGGACCGACGCCAATGAGTCGCCCGGGGGCGCTGGTGGCAAAGCCCGACACCGCGATGCCGGGGCCGACCTGACGAACCAGCGTGAACAGCCGCAGCCCTTCGGCAAGCGCCTGCGCGATGACATGCGCAAGGTCGCGCTTGCGCTCTCCGTTTAGCTGTTCGCTGAGCAGAAACGGCATGACCAGCGACTCGATCTGTTGTTCGCTCGGGGCTCCGGCCGGCGGCGCCAGCAGCATGCCTGGGCCGCACGTACTTCCGGATCCGGTGATGGGATCAACCGCCGACGCAATGCCGGGCAACACCACGGCTTGCGCCATGAACATCAGCAGGGCCTGGCCATACGTCTGACCGACTGTGCGGGCGAGGTTGGGAATGAAGGCTCCACGCAGGCTGCGGCTGGCCAGTGCAGCGCTGGCGATGCTCTGAATCTCGGGGCTCGTTGGGGTTGGCATGAAATTTTCAAATGCAAGCCGCAGACCTCTAGCTGCCCCCCTGATTGGAGGAGTGAATGGCAAAGGAATTGATTGTCCCAGGTGTGTCTGTCTCTGTGGTGCGCGAGATGTTGCCTCAGCAGCTCTCGCCGTCTGGAGTACTCGGACTGATCGGATATACAGAGAAGAAGCCCGCGGAAGGAATTGGCAGGGCGTCATCCTGGAATCGCTTCATCGAACTCTTCGGAGCGGCCAGCGCATCAAGCTTGCCGGAAGCGCGAGCGGCTCTCGACAACGGAGTCTACGAGCTTGTGGTGGTGCCGCTGGAAGGCGGCAGTGCGGCAAGCTGCGAGATTGCTGCGGATGCTGGAAAACTCACCTTAACTGCGCGCGCTCCGGGCGCTTGGGCGCTTGCGATCACGGCCACAGTGAAGATGGCCACGCAGGGCTTCGACCTGACGCTGGAACTGGGCGGTCGCAAAGAGGAGTTCCGCAACCTGACGCTTGATGCGACGGCTGCCAACGCGGACGGTCCGCGCAACGTCGCAGCGGTGCTGGCGAAGGACTCGGCGCTGTGCCAGGCCGAGGTGTCCAGCGATGCTAAGGGCGCGCCCAAGGCGGGAGCCTATCGCTTGAACGGCGCAGACGGCTCTGCCGGCCTGGACAACTACCGCAAGGCTATTGATGCGCTGGCTGGCCAACCCGATGTCGACATGGTGTTGGCGTCTGTGTCCAGCACCATCAGCGCCGCTGAAGCACAGGCGGTCTACTCGGCAGTGCTCAGCCACTGCAACAACATGTCCGAAGATGGCAAGGGCCGCATCGCCATCGGCCAGACACCACCACGCGCCACCGACGAACAGATTGGCCAGCTGGCAGACACGCTGAAGAGCGACCGCTTCCTGCTTGTCACTCCGTTCGGCACGGCTGGAGCCGCCGCCGGTCGCGTCGGCAGCCTTGACTACTATGAGTCGCCGACCTTCAAGACCGTGTCCGGCGTGTCGGAGTCCGGGCCAGCCATGGCGGTCGAAGCGCAGCGCAGCTACTTGCAGCGTCGCGTGGTCCCGGTGGTCTTTCAGCAAGGCAAGGGCGTCATCATCCTGCGCGCCATCACCACGAGCGGCGAGCAAGTGAGCGTGACGCGCATCGCCGATCGCGCCGTGCGTGGCATGAAGCAGATCAGCGATGGCTTCATCGGTCGCTTGAACAGCGAGGATCAGCGGACTGCGCTGCGCCAGAAGCTGGTCGAGATGCTGATGCAGATGGTCAAGGACGGAGCGCTGGTGCCTTCCGCAGACGGCAAGAGCCCGCCGTTTGTCACCAACGTCTACAGCTCCCAGGCCGACTTCGCCCTGGGCATCGTGCGCGTCGAGATGGCCGTCCGCCCGGTGCGCGCCATCGACTACATCTACGCGACCATCACGGTCCAGGTCTGAGGGTTAAGGAGCCACTTCCATGCCGATGACATTTTCTGCCAACCGCAGCACCGTCCAGGTGGACGGAGAGACCATCGAGGGACTTCAGTCTCTCGTCTACCGAGTGACCAACGAGAAGGAAGAAGTACGCGCAGTCGGCACCCGCGAGCGAGTCGATGTGGTGTTCGGCCTGCGCTCGGTGCGTGGCGAGCTGACCATCAAGTCCGCCAACGTGAAGCTCGACACCGTGCTCGATCAAAGCGTCAAGTGTCAGATCGTCGCGGTGCTCAAGCGCGACGAGGCCGCCGACGCCGCCAAGCGCACGCTGTCCTTTGACGACTGCTACCTCGACGGCAAGTCGTTCGCCATGGACGCGAGTGGGGTGCCGCAGACCACCTACTCGTTCACCGCAACGCGGGCGCGCGAGGAGTAGCCGGCGCATGAGCGATCTCATCTCGATCCTGCGGGCCATCGTCCGCGATGAGCTGCGCACGCTGCACACAACGGACCTCGGCATCGTCAGCCGAGTGACTCCGCACGCCGAGGACAGCGATAGCAACAACTATGAGTGCAGCGTCAAGCTGCGCACGCGGGATCATGAAGGCAAAGAGATTGAGATCAACAAGGTGCCCCTGACCACGCCACACGCGGGCATGGTCAGCACACCTGAGGTTGGGGATCTGGTCCTTCTGGCGTATGCGGGAGGTGACGCGCAGCAGCCGATCGTCCTTGGCCGGCTGTATTCCGCAGAGCGCGCCGCGCCACTGCACGCCGCGAACGAGTGGCGCGTCGAGGCACCGCTCGGCGGAAAAACTTCGCTGGCGATCGACAAAGACGGCGCTGTGGTGATCAAGTCCGGTGACAACACGGTCACGATCCACAACAGCGGCAACATCGAGGTCACGGGCAAGAAGGACCTCACCCTGACGGTCGATGGCAACGTCAAGCTGTCCTGTAAGGACTGCGCGATCGAGGCATCCGGCAACATCGATCTTGGGAAGGGCGGCGCGGGCGTCATCACCACAGACAGCCACCGCTGTTACTACACCGGCACGGCGCTTATTGGGTCGAAGACCGTCAAGGCCAAGGGGTAGGAGGACACGTGCTGTTCGCAGTCGAACGCCACCTGACAGACACGCTGACGTCGCTACTTCAAGGATCGGGCGGGCTGTTCACGGTCATTGCTGACAAGCTCGCCATCACGGAGGCGGCCGACCCAGGCGTCTATCGCGAGTCTGCGCACGAGAGCGTGATCGTGCGCGGGACTCCGGACTCTAGCGACAAGACCTTGCGCCCGATGTTGCCTTCGGGACACCGCATCGCAAGTCTGACGTTACCCACCGGACAGCCGGCGCGCGTGGGAGATGACTACTATGTCGAGTCTGATCCCAATGCGGACGGCGGTGCGGAGATCGTCCGTCTGATGCAGCCATTGCCCGGGGAATACCGCGTGACGACGCGCGGCGGGGCAGTGTCTGGCTATCGCGGTGTGCGACCGTGTCTGGTCGAGGCCGGGGTTCGCGTGCAGGCGACGAGCAGCACTGAGCTTGCGCGGCTGGAACGCGATGCGATGGCTGCGCTGTTGCGGGCGCTCAAGGATTTTCCAGAGCTCGATGTGGAGCTCGAACCCGCAGGAACGGGATGGCTGCGTGTTGGCAAGCCGGTGGCGACACTGACCGGCATCGCAAGAGCAACTGAAGGCAGCGCGCTGACCTTTCGCATCGAGGTCCGAGCGGATCTGCATGAAGTGATCATCGGGCCCAAGCGCGATGCTGCGGCCGTGATCTCAGCAATCGTCTACGAGGGCATGAAGCATCGCTAGCCATTCAAGCCTAAGGAGTGCTTGTCATGACAACTGAGGCGACGACAACCCCGACTGCGATTACCACTGCGACTACGGGCAGCGACTTCCTAGTCAATGTCACCAACATTATCTACAAGCTGGAGTCGACTCTCTATTCGCTCTATCAGATCTTCGCGGCTCCCGTTTACTCGCAGCTGACGTCGATGCTGCCGGCGCCCATCAAGACGGTGCTCACCAAGGTGGGCGACACGCTGAATGGAATCGTGACGCAGCTTCGCGATGCCTTGAACAGCAAGTACATGGAAACGGGCGTCGCGATCCTGGAAACGACGGAGCAGCTCCTCGCCAGCACTGAGGGATTTGTTCCAGAGACCATCGCGGCGGCCACAGACAAAGTGCGCAAGTTCATGCAGCTCATCGTCGGCCTGGCCAAGCTGGGCAAGGCGCACATTGATGCAGTGCTCGATCTGTTCGATGCCGTGGTGAATCGCGCCATCGGAAACACGAGCAACCAGACCGCCTACAACCTAGAGACCGCAACGACGTCCACCATCGAACCTGCGCTGGCAATGTTCCCGATTCCAGACAGCGTGCAGAAGCTGGTGGCCGCCAAGGACGTAACGGCGCTTGCGAGCAGCAGCACCACCACGGTCTAGCCAAGAACAATGGACGGCCCGGTGCACATCGAGATCGACGGCACGCGCTACACGGTTCACCCCGCCACGGCGGATGGTGGGCCGAGCCGGATCGAGCTTTCGGAAGGCAGTAGCTTCGAGCTGCAGCCACTGTCACTGGGCGTGTATCTGCGCGTGCTAGAGAGGCACGTCACGGTACAGGGAGCGCGTGTGACGCTGGCCGAGCAGGCGCTCGGCAACGATCTGCTTTATGCGGGCGGGCTGACCGCAGAGGTTGAAAAAGAACTGTGGCCGCTGGGACTCTATTGGGCGACGCGAGGCGGGGACGCACTAACCAGGGAGGATGATGGCTGCCTGTGCGGTCACGGCGTGCGTGCGCGCCTGCGCCCATGGACGTTCGCGCAGCGGGCCGCCGCGCTGAGCGATAGCCTGGAGCAAGGCGCCGACGGAGCGCAGGAGCTGCGACTGTGGCGGTATCTGCTGTCTCTGCTGCGCGCAACGCTGGTGATGCTGGATCCGCCGCTTTGGGATGTGGCAGAGCTACCAAGCGCACTTGGAATCGCGCTGCTTAATGAGGCTGTCGCGGCGTGCATGGACAGGGGCGCTGTCGGTCCCGCGCTTTCTGATGCGCAGCCGCTGCATCGTGCGATGGCAGCGCGCACGCTGTCGCTGTGTCAGGCGCTTGGGTGGACGCCAAGCAAGGTCTGGGCGACTCCAGCTGCCGAGATCGATCAGCTGGTCACGCTTATGCAGATCTCGCGCGGGGAAGCGCGCCCGCGACCCGCGCGCAGCCGCGGGCTGGCCGACTTGCCCGATGCCGTCGTTATTCAGTTCGAGGATGCGTGATGCGGATCTCTGTGCGTAGCTCGGATCTGATCGCGTTCATCCTGCGGCCTCTTGAGTGCGCGGTGGTTGAGGCCATGCGCACGATGGAGATGCAGCTGGGTAGTGAACATGTCGAGGAGCAAGTGGAGGACGAGGAGGCGACACAGAAGGTCCTTCCGCGCATGCAGGGGCAGGTGGAAAGACCGAACGCAGAGCCCGTGCGACCGCTGCCGCCGGCCGACGCGCCAAGCCCAAAGCAGTCCGTGGCCAAGACAGATCGCCCCGTGCTTCGCCTGCGTCCCCGCGCGTCCGCAGCGGAACCGCAGGGACGAAATAGGAATCTCAACAAGGTTCCTGATTCTCAACCACCATCGCCCACTGGAACGTCCCAGCAAACAAACGCCGCGAAGAATCCTCTTCATGCAGGAAGTCCGTTGGTCCCTCCGGTTCATCAACAGATCGGGCCCACCCGCGCGCCGCTGCAAGCGACCGCTGCGAAGAGTTCCGTCCGGGCAGCAAGCCTGACTGAATCGTCCGTTCGTCCAGAGCACAGCGCTGCGGATTCGCCAAACGAAGTCGCTTCGCGCCGCAGTGATCGAGAGCCGCAGAACGAACACGACCGCAAGCCGAAGTCCAATGGCTTCCGCGTCGAAACATCCGCACGCGAGTCTTCCGCGCTTGACGCAGCTTCAATCGAGCGGAGCGCACTCGCTCTGCCACAAGAGCTCTTCGTCGAGCGCCCGGTTTCCGCTTCCCCCGCCCCAGGCTCGGCGTCCCACCCCGTACAGACTGAACGGCGTCAGGCAGGGCTGACTTCGAAGGGCCGAAGGGAAGACTCTGAGTTGGTCGGCACCGGTAGCTCCGTCGACTCCGGCGGCTCCGGTCGTGTGCCGCAAGCCTTCCCTTCAAGACAAGCAGTGACCAAGCGGCGGCGGCTGCTTCTGAATGCAATTGAGGAGCCGGTGGCAGCGAACGCTGGCCAGGCGCCCGCACCACAGGAGCCAGCGCGCCCCAAGTCTGCGGCGGCGATGGCCGTGGCGCGGGGTGTTGCGCGGGATCTGGCGCAGCCGCTGCGACCCGTCTTGGGTGATCTGCACAACCGATCCGCAGTCATCAATAGCGCCTCGCAGGGCTCAGCTCCGCCCCGCACGGTCCTTCAGGTGAACGTCAACGTCGGCGCGAACACCAGCCCCGCCGCCGCTCCGGGCAGCCTTGCCAACCGTCCGCTCGATCTGGAGGCGCTCACCGAAGCGCTCACTGAAGCGCTGGCGGAAGCAGCACGGCGCGAAGGGATCGAGGTCTAGGGCATGGCGAATCTGATCTACAAGATCACGATCGGCAACCTTGTCGCTTCGCAGAAAGCGGCCAGCGGCGAAGCGGTGCTGACCTCGATGGCGAGCAGCCTCTGCCTTTCTGGCAGCGTCGGCCACTGCGTGATCGAGCTCTCGGCCATCAACACCGCTCCACCAGCCAGCGGCAGCGCCGTTTCGGTCGAGGTCACGGCCGACAACAAGAACTACACCTTGTTCACCGGCAAGGTGCAGACCGTCCGCGGCAGCGCCACCCGGCTGCGCATCACCGCGGTCGATGGCCTGGATGAGCTCGCGCGCCGCGCGTTCTCTCGCAGCTATGAGAAAAAGTCCGCCAAGGACATTGTCAAGGACGTGCTGGCGAGCGCCTCGCTGCCAGCCGGCGAGCTGGCGACCGGACCGACGTTTGCGAGCTACCTGTTGCGCCCGAGCATGAGCGCGCTGGCGCACCTCCGCCGGCTGGCCGAGACCTGTGGCTGCTCGCTGTACGCCGACAGCGCTGGCAAGGTCCACTTCACCGCGCCACCGACGGGCGAGGCCAAGCACAAGTTCGCATTCAGCAAGGACGTCATCTCGCTCGATCTCGCGTCCACTTCCTTCATCTATGACAGCGTGCAGGTCCAGGGCGAAGGCGCAGCCAGCGAAAAAGGACAAGAGAAGGCTCACTTCCTGCCCCAGTCACCGGCCAATGTCACCGGACGCGCGGGCACAGGGTCTTATGTCCATTCGTTGGCAAATGGCGCCGCGCGCAGCAGAAGCGATGCGGACACCGAAGCGAAGGCCCGGCTTACGCAGCACACAAGCCGCGCGCTGAACGGATCTCTTTGCGTGACAGGAAGCCCGCTGGTGCAGCCAGGAGACCTCATCGCAATCGACGGCATTCCGGATAGTCAAGCGCTGTCCAAGATCATCTCTGGACGCAGCCTGCGCGCGCGCGCGGTGCGTCACTCACTCACGGTGCAAGCCGGATATCTGACAAGGATCGAGCTCTGAGATGGCGGTACGAGTTGGCAGCATAGACCTGACGGCGCTCCGCAACGTCCAGACCGAAGACACGCGCAACGTCGTGCAGCTGCGCGGCCCCGGACAAGAGGGCAGCGTCACGCATGACCTCGGGCGCGAACCGGTCACCGTAGTCCTAGAAGGCGAGCTGTTCGGTGAGCACGCACTGGATAGCCTGGAGACGCTGCGCCAAGCACAGCAGAAGGCAGAGCCGATGGCCTTCGCGGCCGAGGCGGTGGCCGGATCGGATCTGACCGAGGTCGTGATCGCCGACTTTCGTGTGCACGAGGTCGCAGGCTTCCCGGAGCGCTTCGGCTTCTTCATGCGCGTGCGCGAGCACACCGAGCCGCCAACTTCCGATCAGGCGAATGCGCAGGCGGCGGATGCTCAGGCGCAGGCCGACGCCGACGCGCGGACCCAGGACAAGATAGCGGCGCAGCAGGCGCTGGCGAACCCACAGACGCTACCGGCCGCGGTTGCCACCCGTCCTACCTTGCTCAACGAAGTGACGGGCGCACAGCTCGGCGGCGCAATGACGCAGGGCCTGACCGGCAACTTCCTAAGTGGCGCCGGCATCAGCACCGTGATGAGCGCGCTCGGCAAGGTCAACCCCGCGATCCTCGGCGACGTCATGAATGTCTTGCAGGGGAACGGCAGCATCACCGACCTGGTGATGAAGCTCGCCGATTCGGGGATCGACATCCTGTCCGAGCTGACCGGAGTCGATCTGGGACTGGCCGCAGACCTGCTGCAAGCGGTGTCGGGCGGCACGGAGTTTCTGACCAAGGCACACGAAGTGTCCACGCACGGCGAAAACGTCATCGCGCTGATGGGCGACTTCGATCCGGGAGCGGTCTTCGAACCGGACAGTTCCACAGCGAACTCTTCGACGCTCGGTGATATCACGACGGAATGCACCGCGTTCATCCAGGCTCTTGACGCACTGTTCAAGACGCAGTCCGTAGAGGCGGTGGTGAAGCTGGTGAAGGATCTCGGCATCGGCAGCACGCTGGGAGGCGCGCTTACGATCGTGCGGAGCGCACTAGACAAGGTTGCAGACTTCATCACGCAGAAGCTGACTACCGTGGTGCAAGTGGCACCGGTCATTCCCGCGGTGCTGCAAGCGCTGCTCGAAACGGGCGAACAGGTTGCATCCTTCACCCTGCCGGATGACAGCGGTGGTGGCGACATGAGCCCTGTCATCGACACCGCGACGAAGATCCTCGGCGTCTGCGATGCCGTGGTGGCCAGCCTGCCCACGGCGACCGAGATGACAGCGCTGGGCACCAGCGTCTCTGCTGTCAGCACGACGCTCAAATCGCTGCAGGACAGCCTTGGCGTGACGGCCAGTGCGGGAGGGACGACCTGATGGATCTGCGACGCGATATTCGCCTCTTCTTCTCGAAGAGTGGTGAGGCCGACATCCGCTGGGAGTCGCCGGTCGATGGAACCGACAACTTGGTGCAAGCGCTGCTTCTGCGCGTGCTGATTCCGCGCGGAGCGCTCGCCCCCCTTGGGCACCCGACCTACGGCAGCAAGGTGCATGCGCTGATCGGCGAGCGCATCGATCGCACCAACCTGGGGCTCCTACGCCGCTATCTGCGGCAGACGCTGAAGCAAGATCCGCGCGTCAAGGAAGTCATCCAGATCACGGCGCGGGCCGTGCCCGAGCTACCGGGCGTGGTGGAGGTGAGCGCGACTGTGATGCCGCAAAAGGGCGCCGCCGTCACCTTCGAAGCGTCCCTGGACTTGAGCTAACTGGGCGGGAACGGGAGAAAGAGCATGCTGATCACTTCGGACGCGCAGGGTCAAAGCTTCAGCGAGATCGCGAAGCGCTTGCTGGAGCGGCTCGATCCACACCTGGATGCGACCCCGGGCAGCGTTCTGCGAACCTTGATCGAGGCCTACTCCTATGAGATGGGGCGCCTCTATCGCGAGATAGATAACGCGTACCGCGCGGGGTTCTTGGATACCGCAGATGGCAAAGCCCTCGACCTTGTGGTGAGCGTGCTTGGCGTCGAACGAGCGCTGGCAGGGCGACTGACCGGTGAGGTAGAGATCGCGCGCCTGACACCGGCCCCTTTCGATGTCGGAATTCCTTCAGGGTTCGAGGTGACGGGCACGCAGCCGGATGGCAAGCCGCTGCCGCTGTTTGAGACCACAGAGGACGCCATACTTCGCCGCGGCCAGACGCGGATCGTGGTGCCCGTGCAAGAAAAGCTCGAGCGCGAGCGCGAGCTGATCGACGACGGGACCAAAGGCATCACAGAAGTAGATGCAGGGACCGTTGAGCGCATCGATCCGGGACAGCTTTCGGTGATGCCGAACCCCATCTTCGGCATCGATTCGGTGACCAATATCCAGCCGATCCTGCGCATCGGTCAGGATGAAGACGACGCGAGCCTGCGGGCGCGGGCGCGGGGTGCACTGCGCGGCATGCAGTCCGGCACGCTTGACGCCATCGTCGCCGCCATCCGCGCGCAAGGTGTCCAGAAGGTCACCGCCACCGAACCGCTGGACGGACCGCCAGGGATCGTCGAGATCGTCGTCGGCGATGCCGGCCTGGAAGGCGACACCAAAAAGCTATCGCGGATCGTCGATGCGATCCGCCGCACGCATTCCGCGGGCGTGCGCGTGAAGGTGTTCTTCGCGCGCGCTGTGGTGCTGGATCTTTTCGCGACGATCGAGCCGATGGATGCGGATCTGGATGAGCGGGGCTTTACGCGGCTGCGCCAAGAGCTGACTGCACGGCTGGAAGAGTTCGCTGCCGCCCACCCCGCTGGAACCACTGTTTCACGGCGCAAGGTCGAGGCAGTGCTGCTGTCGCACCCCAGCGTGCGCAACCTGTTCGATCTAACAGCGACGTCAGCGGACGGACGCCCGCGCGAGCAGGAAGGCACGCGTGACTGGGAGCTGCGCCCGCTGGAAGTTCTGCGCTTCGGCACGGAAGAGAGACCGCCGCAGTTCGCGCTGCTCATGCCTGAGCTGTACGCGGTCGTCGTGACGGTCGCCTATATCGATGATCTGGATCAGGATGAGACTCGCCGCGCTGTGCGCGCGGTGCTGGATCGATCGCTGCGGCGGCTGGAGGAAGATGCGGATCGCAGCCTGAGCTGGAACGAGATCGCTGCACCGCTGGAGTCGCGTCGCTTCTATCTGAAGGAAGTGCTGATCACAGCGCGCGCCACCGGCGTCGTTTATCGCATGCAAGGCGATAGCGACACTGTGTCGCTGAGTGCCAAGGCGCGCTTCGTTCTGGGTGACGTGCAACTCGTGCGCGAGAACAAGCCATGACGCAGAGCCGGCTCGCAGGCCACATGCGGCGCCTCCTGCCGCAGCTTCTTACAGGAGGACGCAACATCAATGAGCTGCTGGAGTCCGTCGGCAGCGAGATGGATGGCGGCGATGCGCTGATCACGCGCCTTTTGTGCTCGCGCTGGGTTGGGCTCAGCGATGCAAGTCACTGGACTGCGCTATCGGAAGAACAGCGCGCGAACACAGACCTTGGCCGCTTAGCGATGCTGTTCGGTCTCGCGCCCACGCTGCAGGAATCAAGCGCGGAGTTCCGCCGACGGCTCGTAGAGCATGTGCTGTTGCATCGTTCCGGTGTCACCACACCGCGGGCGCTCTTGCGGCGTGTGGCGACGCTGTATCAGGCGGTCTCACGGCCGCGGATCGAATATGACGATGACGTGATGGCGCGGCTCGCGCGCATTCCAGCCTCTCCGCTCAAAACCAGCGAGTACCTGGAGATCACGGGCAGCGCCACGATGCGCTTTGAAGTGGATACCCCCCAGGGGCGGCTGCCGTTGTGTGTACGGCTTGTCGCCGCGCCGCCGATGCCGGCTGGCGTCAAGTACCTCGGCGTGGGTGGCGACAACGATCTGGTGGTGAACTTCCGCGGGCTGTTTCCCGAATACGCCGACATCACGATCAAGGCGACGGAACAGGACATCCGCGTGCCCTGCCTGACCAACCTCAGCACTGGACTGCTTTTGTTTTACACGGGCAGGATTCCCAAGGGTGGATCGCTGGTGCTGCGCAACGGCCAGCCGCCGGCGGTGCAGACGCACGAGGAGGTCGAGCCCGGACAGGTGGTGGTCATCCTGAGCACGAGCTTCGCCAAGCCGGGGGACCCCGAAGAGAGCGCCTACAGACTTGGACCGCTTTCGCAGGGTGCGCCCAAGGCCGCGCGGCTGGCGCGCTTCGGAGAGTTCCGTCGCGACGGCAGGCTGTTCGAGTTCAGCTATGGCGAGAGCCGCTTCCGCTACCGGACCATCCACCGCGCGCAGCTGCGCAGCTACTTGGCCGGAATTCTGAAGGAGCCTGAGCTCAGCACGCTGATCAGCCACGCCGCGGACCAGGAGTCGACGCCACCGCGCATCGACATCGAGTTTACGTGGCGGCAGGCCGAGGCCGGTTCGTACCGACTGCAGGTTCCGGACGACTATCTGCCACCGGCCTATGCAAAGCAGGCAAGCGGTCGAGAGCTGTTCCGACGCGACCTTGAACGCCTGCTTGCCTACGGTCGCGCCGCTGGAATTCGCGTGTTCGAGCCCGAGAGCCTGCCGCGCTGAGCGCGGCTCCATCGATCGAAACAGAGGTCAAGATGCCGACGGATAACGCCAACCAGAACCCTTCGCAGCAGTCGATCGTGCTGGAGCCCTATGTGCGGGCCAAGGCGGGGGATGTACTGCTTGCCGACAGCTGGAACCAAGTGCAGGTCGAGCTGCGCAAAGAGCTGCGCGATCTGATCTCGCAGCACGACCACACGAGCGGTCAGGAGGGCCCGATCCTAAACGGCAGCGCCATCGCCGACAGCGCAGCTCTGCGCGTAAAGACGCTGCAGGTCGCGGGTGAAAGCCAGCTGGCCGGCAAGCTGCGCGTCGCCGCCCCGGTCGAGATCAACGGAACCAGCACACTAAACGGAACGGTGCGCGCCCAGTCGACGCTCGATGTCGACGGTCGACTGTGCGTGGGATCCGACCTGGAGGTCAGCGGGACGAGCACCCTGACAGGCCCGCTGATCGCCAACGGCGATGTCGACATTCAGGGCGACCTGACGATCCGCGGCCGACTTAACCCGACCTATTCCGAGCGTGGCGACTTCACGGACATCGACCTGAACCTGAACCTGGACACCGTCGACCTGAGCACCGTACAGGCCATCCAGCTGACGCTGACATGGAACACGATTAGGCCTTATGCTCCAGCATTCATTGAACTTCGACTTCCCTATGTCGAATACGACATTATTTCTTCATTTAAATACACTGTGGTTTCAACGGGCGGCACGACGCCGGAAATCGAGGATCTTCGGAAAAAGAGAAATCTTCTGAAAAACCAGCTCAGCACGTTAGACGGACAGTGCAGGTCTCTCCAGAGCTCTATAGACAAGGTAGCAGCCGATCGCAGCACATCATCGAAATCGGAACAATCATATGCGGATCGAGTGACTCAACTAGAGGCCATGGCTGCAACCATGGACAGCAACTTGGCAAAAGCCAACGATGCGGTTCAGCGGGCCATGATGGGGACGGGGCTTAATTCGAATGACCCCATCTGGGCAAAAGAACGAGCCAAGTCACAGGCGATCCTGACGGCAGCCATTGCGGCGCAAGCCACTACGCAGAAGGCCTGGAACGATGTTGTCGCACAGCTTGAGGCTGCAAGAAGCAAAGTTATTGAAACGATAGGCCAGCGATCCCCACTTGATAAACAAGAAGACGCTCTAAACGTTCAGCTAAATAAACTGAAGTCAGAACGCAATAATGTTAAAACAAACATTAGCACGTTAGATAATAAAATTGCAAATTTGACCACGCAAGCGATCGACAAGATCGCGGATGTACAAATTGAACCGGAAGTGACCCGAAACGCGCTGCTGTCCTGGAACGCCAGCCCGATTGGCAGCAGCATCTTCACGGAAAACACCACCTTGACGGTGTACACCGAGGGGGGCCCCGGGTGGCCTTGGCTGAATCAGGATGCCAAGTGGGCCAGCATGGTTCCAGCATTCAAAAATTGGGCCGCGCATCGGTTCTTTATCCTGATGTCGCGCCAAGTCCCTGTTTTCAAGATTGTGCGGACTGGGAAATCGCTTATCCTGACTCTACCTGTGCATGATTCCACGGCCATTCTGCGTTATCGTTCGAATTGCAGTATTACATATCAGGCAGCGTTCGTTCCATATCAAAGCACGGCCGGCTCGCTGGACCAGATCCTGAAGATCGATAACGCGACCGCGCAGCTGTATCGGTCGGACTGGACCCTGGCCAAGACGCGGTGGATCTAATCATGGACAACTCCGTCAAGCCCCCCCCACCTGAGCCCTATCTTCCAGTCAAGGCCGGCGACATCCTGCTGGCCGAAAACTGGCACAGCATGCAGGTCGCGGCGCGACACGAGCTGTGGGACCGCATTGCGCAGCACAGCCACAGCGGCGAGCTGGATGGAGTGCGCCTCGACGGCCAGGCCGTGTCCGCGGACACCCTGCTAACCGCCGGCTCGCTTGACGTTTCCGGCGAGACCACGCTGGCCAGCCGGCTGGAGACGGCCGGCGACCTGGAGATCCGGCAAGCGGCCACGCTTTTGGGTCCTGTCGCCGCCCAGTCCACGCTGGACGTGGCCGGCAAGCTGTCCGCGCGCAAGGAACTACGCGTCAGCACTGGGAGCAGACTCAGAAGCAAGCTGACCGTGGGCGGCGCCGCCTCGGTCCGCGGCAATGTGACCGTCCGCGGTCGACTGATTCCAAGCTCTATCGAGCGGGGCGCGTTTATCAGCCAGCCCTTAAACCTGAACCTCGACACCGTCGATCTCAGCACCATACAGGCCATCCAGCTGACACTGACCTACGGTGAGGTCACGGGCTACGATCCGGTTTATATCGACACATTAATCCCATACTGGGAATTCGATATCAACACATCATTTAAGTACACAAGTACATCAAACGGAGGAACGATCGAAAATATTCAGTTCGTTCCGAAGTTCATGAAAACCGCCCTCGTGTCTTGGAGCGCAGTTCCACTCAACGGCTTCATTCATCCCGATAACACATCGCTAACGATATTTACACAAGGCACAGCGAGATGGCCCTGGACAGGTCAGGAGTCCACGTGGACCCCGATTCAGACCGCGCTGAAGTCCTGGAATACGCACCAGTTCCTGATCCACATGTCCAGACAGGTGCCGGTATTCAAGATCACCCAGGACGCGGGATCGCTGCAGCTGACCTTGCCGGTGCTCGACGCCAAGGCGGTGGTACGAACGCGCGCAAACTGCGGGCTGACCGCGCGCGCGCAGCTCCTGCCGTACAAATCGCAGCTCGGCACGCTGAATCAGCAGCTCAAGCTGGATGAGACGACGGCGGCGCTGTACACCGGGGACTTTTCGCTGGCCAAGACAAGGTGGAGCTGAGCATGGCCACTGTCTCCCAACCGCAGATCAAGATCCTCGCGCAGTCGGGCAAAGACGGCCTGTACGATGTCACGGAAACCGGACTCGCGATCGAGATCACGATTCCTGCCAACGTGAAGCTTGAACAGGCGGTGCTGTCGCTGGAGGCGCCGCCGGACAGCTTCACCCGCGACGTCTACGAAGACACGCACATCACCACGGACAAGCCGGACGCCAACCTAAAGACGCTGGATCAGGTGCGCTGGATGACGCTGGATCTGCGCGCGCGGCGGGCCATTACCGGCATCAAGGTGGGGCTAGAGCCCGTCGGAACAATGGAGGGCGCGCGGAACCCCTACAAGTTCCAGAGCATCACCGGACAAAAGACGCTCACCTGGTTCACGAGCGCGGCGCTGACCCAGGTTCCCAGTGACACGGCGCGGCTGGTCAGCCTGCTTTCCATTCCGGAAGCGCGCGATCGGCTGATCTCTGCCTTTCCAGAGCTGAAGACGGTCGCGGATCTGGTGGCCAAGATGGATGGCAGCGTGCTGCCGTACGAAGCGATAACGCCCCTGACCACCTTCATGAGCAAGGGCAGCCGCACCCAGCTTCAGGAGGTCATGAAGCGCCTGAGCGCGCTCGGCAAGATCGCCAAGAAGCTGAGCACCGCGACGCTGCTCAAGATGCCTGAGCCGCAGACGACAACCTCCGCGGACACGGCGTCTGCCACCGCAACCACAACAAGCACCGCGACCACCACGACCACCACGACCACAACAACCACCGCGACCACAACAACCACCGCGACCACCACATCCACGACGGCAGTTCCCGTCGCCATCCAGTCCTTCGCGCGGCAGGAGCCCGACCGCTGCGTGCTGGTCAAGCTGGCTGAGCCGGATGGACCGTGGTTTCCGCTGTACCCCAATGACAGCATCGCGGTGCGCGATGGCGTGCTGTGCTTCCCCAGCATCAGCGCCGGCCGCGTGATGCTGGAGTTCGGCTACAAGGTCAAGCAGTACGAGGCGCGCCAAAGCCCGACGACCGCGGTCGACGGAACAGACAAGGGCGAGGCCTCCGTTGAGTACGTGATGACCGGCGAAAATTTCGAGTCCAAGCTCGACTACAAGGTCAGCGAGCTACAGATCTTTGTCGCCGCGCGGCCGAGCGATCTGAACGTCGGCATCAGCGGACAGTCGCCGTTCTTCCGCCACGCAGGACTTCTGCCCGGGCAACAAAAGATCGAGCTACGGGAGGATCTGACCGAGGCCTTGCAGAAGGCATGGCCAAAGGATCTCGCGGGCGGCAAGCTGGTGCTGACGGTCAGCGCCGCAGGCCGCGGCAAAGTGCTCGCACCACAGCTCGACGTCTATACGAAGCTTGTCGCGCAGCCGTCGGCGACCGGAAGCGTGACCCCCAGCACGACGGCGACCGGATCGACGCAGCCGCTGCTCGCCGAGACGGCGCTCAAGGCCGGACAAGAGATCGCGATCGACGTGCCGCTGGATGCGCCGGCCGGTCAACGCATCGGGCCGCTGCGGGGGCGTCTTCAGACCAAGCTCTCGCCGGAGCGTACGCTGCGCGTCCCCGCGGCTCCGGGGAATGCCGCCGGCGCGTCGGGAAGCGGAACGCCCCACGATGGGACCGGGTCGGCCCGCATCGGTCACTACTGCGATCTGCGCTACGTCGCCGCGCAGGGCTTCGCGCCGCTTCCCGCCGACAGCACGCTAACTGCCATCGAGCTGTGGGCTTCGCCGATCACGCGCATGGTGCAGGGAACGGTCGCCATCCACGCGGAAAAAAATGGCGAGCCAGAGGCGCTGCCCATCGGCAGTGCGATTCCTTTTTCCTGGTCGCAGGAAAGCTCACCGCCCTGGCCAGCGCAGTGGCTGCGTGCCGACCTACCGCCCAAGCTGGCTGTGCCGGGCCGATTCTATGTGGTCCTCACCGTCACCGCGGGAGAGCTCTCGTGGTGGCTGGGAACTGGAACGGCAGCCGCCTGGCCCAGCCTGCTGCCCACGGGCGCCCGCTATCGCATCGACGGCGGCGCTTGGCTTTTGCGCAAGCTCAACGGCAAGCCAGACCCGCTGGTCTTTGCCTATTGCAGACCGCGCGTGTTGCAGGCCGGCGGCAGCCAGGACGCCCCCCTCGTCTCCGTGCCTGACGTGCGGCTCACCTGGGCCAGCGGCGGGCCAAGCGTCCGGGTCCCGATTGGGGCCGACGGTTCGATGGAACTCGATGAAGCGGACCTCGCACCGCTCGGTACAGCGCCCGCGGGTGCCGGCGGCCAAGCGACCCCGCTGCGCTTCCTGGTGAACTCGGCGCACGATGGCAGCGTGGGAATCTCGAACTTGCAGGTCGAATTCGGGGTGGGCGGACCCCCGGCGCGAATTCCGTAGCCAGTGAAGTCACCCGATCGACGGCGGATCCACCGCTGTTCATCGGCGGCTCATCGGCCATGCCACAGAGGTGCTCTTCGACGGCTTGCACAGCAAGCCTCCGTTGCTGCGCGCCTCGGTCCGTCCTTGCCTCGCGATCTTGAGTCCATCGTCTACAAGTGTCTCGAAAAAGCCCCACAGCGCCGGGGCGACTCGGTCGAAGAGCGAGACACATCAGCAGGCCGCCGCCGTGCAAATACAGCGGGCGGCGAAGACCCTGACGCACGCACGCAGCGATCTGCAAGCAGCGCAGCAGCGAAGCACGTTTCTGAATCGCGACTTCGCTCCGCTGTTTACACGCGCACAGTCTTTGTAACGTCGCGCTGCGTTGCGTCGTGTCGAGTCGCGTCGCTTCGCAGCACCCGGCATCAAGGCGTTCCTACAGGCAGCGCCCCACGCCGTTGCAGGTCATGCCCATCCCGCAGGCCGTTCCATACGCCGCGAAGTTGGCTGGGCAGCTTGTGCGAAGCCCGTCGCAGCTGTCCATCGGATCGCACGTCGCGCTGGTGCCGGCGGCCTTGCAGACATAGCCCAGCGGACGAATCGCATCCTGCGGGCAGCTGACCGATGTGCCATCGCAAAGCTCGGACACGTCACATGCACCGCGCGCAGAACGGCAGACGGTTGTGTTGGGTTTGCGCGCATCCATCGGACAGACGCCGCTTGATCCCGTGCAAAGCTCAACCGTATCGCAGGGACCCGCGGCCGCGCGACACACCGTCGTGTTGGGCAAAGGAGTGCACGTGCCATCCGCGCTGGCCCCTTTGCTTTTCAAGCAGACCTGGCAGTCGCTGTCATCGCTGCCGCAATTGGCGTCGCAGCACACGCCGTCGGCGCAGAAGCGGCTTTGGCATTCGCGGCCAAACTGGCAAGCCTGGCCGTTGGCCTTGGCGTCGTAGTTGAAGATGTAGCCAGCCCCGGCGTTGGCCACCGGCGTGACATTGACATCCGGGCTGGCCAACAGCACGCGATAACCATCCGCCGACAGACCCAGCGTGATGCCCAAGTGATCGGCGCTTACGGGATCCGATGCCAACAGCTTGGCTTGCTGCACATAGCTGTTGCCCAGCAACACAAAGACATAGCCAGCGCCAATGGTGTTCGGAGCCTTGCCACGCGCGCCCAGCGCCGCGATCTCGCCATCGCTGGACAAGCCGGCGGATGATCCAAACAGATCACCCATCGCCGGATCGCCAGATCGCAGCATGGCCTGCTGCGTCCACGTGCTGCCCATGCGCCGGAAGATGTAGCCGGCTCCGCTGTCGGTCAGCCCACCGCCGTCATGGCCTTGCGCACCGATCAGGGCGGCGCTGCCATCGGGGGTCAACGCCACCGACGATCCGAAGTTGCTGGCCGCGGCTTTGTCGCTGGCCAACAGCTTGGCCTGCTGCATCCACGTGCCGGCGTTATCGACAAAG
>JAYRFD010000165.1:0-2045 GCA_041908565.1 Polyangia bacterium
ATCACGGGGGCGAATGGCAGCGCTTGAATCAGCTCGTCAGCGAAGAACAGGCCCTGGACGGCAAGCTGAAGCGCTTGATCCAGGAATGGGAACAGCTGGGCACCGAACTTTCGTAGCTAACGCGTCAGATAGAACATTCGCGAAAAGGCGGTGATGGCGGCGTGGGCGCTGGGGGCGGCGAACCACAGCCAGCCGAAGCAGACGAAGTGGAACGTCGCGAAGAGGGCCAGTCCGCGACGCCAGCCGGACGGCGGTGACGGGGACTGGCTGGATCGCTCCGTGACGTCGACGGAGCCTGGCGTGCCGCGTCGCCAGATCTGGGTGGCCGCCAAGCCCAGACCGTGCCAGACGCCCCAGATCACGAAGTGCCAGGCTGGCCCGTGCCACAGCCCGCATAGGGCCATGACCACGACCAAGTTGACGGCGACTCGCGCGGTCGAGCCGCGATTGCCGCCCAGCGGGATATACAGATAATCGCGAATCCAGCTGGATAACGAGATATGCCAGCGCCGCCAGAAGCTGGGCAGATCGGTCGCCAGATAAGGCCAGTCAAAATTTTCTGGAACGCGATACCCCAGCAATCGGGCAGCGCCAATCGCCAAATCGGAATAGCCGGAAAAATCAAAATAAATCTGCGCCGCATACGCGTACATGGCCAGCCACAGACCCAGGGGCGTCACTTGATCGGGCACCGCAAGGCGCAGCGCGATGCCGGCGACGCTATCCGCCAGAGCGATCTTTTTGAACAGGCCCAGCACGATGCGGCTGAGCCCATAGGCGATGTCTTCGGCCTGCAGGCGCGGCGCGCTGTGGAACTGCTGATAGCGCTTGATCGGACCGGCGAGCAGCGTCGGGAAAAACAGCGCGAAGGCCGCAAACTGGGCCAGATCCTGCGCCCGCGACGGCTGGGGGCCTCTGTCGTCCGCGGTCAGCCGCTTTCGGCTGGCATCGACCAGATAGTGGATGAACTCGAACGTGAAAAACGAGATACCCAGCGGGATGGCGACCTCGCTCGGTCGACGGGCCGCATCGGTTGCATGCGACCGTCCCAGCCAGCCAAGCAGCGTCGACAGGGATTCGGAAGCGAAGGTCGCGTACTTGAAATAGGCCAGTACGGCGACGCAGACCACGATGCCCAGGGCAAGACCCCAGCGCTTGGGGGGGGCCAGGGCCGCGGTCGGGTGCAGCGATGGGGCCGCCAGCCAGCGACCGAGCAGCCAGACGGAAAGCAGCAGGACCGCAATCAGGACGGCGTGCCAGCCTGAGCCCAGCGCGTAAAAGACCAGGCTGGCCAGCGCCAGCACAGGCGCCCGCTGCGTCGATGGCAAGCGTCCGCAGAGCAAGGCCGTGAGCGTCAGCAGCAGCACGTACGACACAGCCAAGATCTGCACGAGCGAATCTCAGCATAAACTGCTGAGAGATGCAGCTCACAATGTTCAGCGATTACGCGCTTCGGATCTTGCTGTACCTGGGGGCCAATCCCGCGCCGGAGGAAGGCAAGCCTCCGTCGCTGATTGACATCAGCCGAGCGTATGGAATTTCGTTTCATCACCTCAGCAAAGTGGCGCACAAGCTGACGCTTTTGGGCTATCTGCAGGCCCAGCGTGGGCGGACCGGCGGCCTGCGCCTGGCGCGACCGCCCGGCGAGATCGGCATCGGTCGCCTGGTGCGCGAGACCGAGCCGCACTTCCACATCGTCGAGTGCTTCGATCTGGAGCACAACGACTGCCCCATCGTGTCGGCCTGCGGTCTGATTCGACCGCTGTACGAAGCGCAGCAGGCCTTCCTGGCCAGTTTGGATCGCTACACCTTGGCGGATGCCTTGGGCAAGCCAGACAAGCTGATTCCGTTGTGGGCGCTGAAGAAACAGGTCAAAGGCTCGGCGGCATCGGGTCGGGGCTGATTTTCCGCCGCAGCGACGGACACGAGTCGACAAGCAACGAAAGAGGGGGGAGCGCGTGAGTGATCATCGAGGCAGAAGCGAGGGACCAAGGCCGTGGCGGCAGCGCGAGCGCGTGGCCAGCGAGCATCCCTATCGTCACCTG
>JAYRFD010000166.1:0-1761 GCA_041908565.1 Polyangia bacterium
CGGAGGTAGGGGTTGAGCGTTGGCGATGTCGGTCAGCAGGTCGCGAAACGCGTCTTGTGAACGGGAGGCATTCATGACGACTCTCCCCGGCGTCGAGCGCCGCGGCGGCTGGCCCCGGCAGCAACCTGGGCATCGACGTCAGCATCATCGACCGCAACGTGAAGCCTTGCGACGACTTCTTCCGTTTTGCCTGCGGTGGCTGGCTGGCCAAGACGGAAATTCCCGCCGACCGCCCATCGTGGAGCCGCGGCTTCGCCGAGATCAACGAGCGCAATCAAAACACCCTGCGCGAGATCCTGGAAAAGCCCAGCGCCGAATCCGGATTGGCCGGTCCCGACAGCAAGAAGCTGACCGACTTTTACGCCGCGTGCATGAACGAGCCGCGCATCGAACAGAGCGCGCAGGCCGAGCTTGCCGAACAGCTAAAGCCCATTGATTCGCTGAAAAAGGGCGAGGACATCGCACGCGAGGTCGCCCGGCAGCACGCGGGCTTTGGCCACCCGTTCTTCAACTTTTCGTCGACGCAGGACTTCAAGGACGCGACGCGGGTGATCGGCGGCTTGGATCAGTCTGGCCTGGGCCTGCCCGATCGCGACTACTACCTGAAGACGGACGCCAAGTCGCTTGAGACCCAGAAGGAATATCTGGCGCACATCGAGCGCATGCTGACCTTGGCAGGCCTTCCCGCGCCACAAGCCAAGGCGCAAGCGCAGGCCGCGTACAACGTCGAAAAGCTGCTGGCGACGGCGTCGATGTCGCGCACCGATCGCCGCGATCCGCGCAAGCTGTACCACCGCTTGGAACTGGATGGAGCGCAGAAGCTGGCGCCGAACTTCGCGTGGCAGGCGTATCTGACACAGCTTGGCATTGGCGGCGTGCGCGAGATCAACGTCATGGTCCCGCCCTTCTTGGAAGGGCTGAACAAAGTCCTGGCCGAACAGCCGATAGACAACCTGAAGAGCTACCTGCGCTGGCACTTGGTGCACAACGCAGCACCGCGCTTGAGCAAGGCATTTGTCGACGAGAACTTCCGCTTTTATTCGCAGC
This sequence comes from Polyangia bacterium, assembly GCA_041908565.1. Lineage (GTDB taxonomy): Bacteria > Myxococcota_A > Polyangia > Palsa-1104 > JAEUJZ01 > JAEUJZ01. The sequence continues at coordinate 1,048 of JAYRFD010000166.1, forward strand.
GCCTGACCGGCACATCGCAGATCCTGCCGCGCTGGAAGCGCTGCCTGGCCGCCACCGATGGCGCGCTGGGTGAGTCGCTGGGCACTGCCTTTGTGCAGAAGACCTTCGGAGCCGATGGCAAGGCGCAAGCGCTGGAGCTGATCGGCAACATCGAAGCGGCGATGGAACAGGACATCAACGGTCTGAGCTGGATGGACGATGCGACGCGGCAAGCGGCGCACGCCAAGCTGAAGGCCATCGCCAACAAGATCGGCTACCCCGACAAGCCGCGCGACTACAGCGCGCTTTCCATCTCTGCGGACTCGTTCTTGAAGAACGTGATCGCGGCATCGACCTTTGAACACCGTCGCGACCTGGGCAAGATCGGCAAGCCGCTGGATCGCAGTGAATGGCTGATGACGGCGCAGACGGTCAACGCGTACTACGAACCGCTGCTCAATGAGATCGTCTTTCCGGCGGGCATTCTGCAGCCGCCGATGTTCCAGCGCGGTGCGGCGCGGGCTGCCAACTACGGCGGTATCGGCATGGTCATGGGCCACGAAGTGACGCACGGCTTCGATGACGAAGGTCGACGCTTCGACGCCCAGGGCAACATGAAGGAGTGGTGGTCGGAAAAAGTTGGCGCCGAATTCGATCGTCGCGCGAGCTGCTTGGTCGATCAGTACAACGGCTACACGCCGATCCCCGGCGAGACCGTGCACCTCGACGGCAAGC
>JAYRFD010000167.1:0-5884 GCA_041908565.1 Polyangia bacterium
ACAGCAGCGTGGCCTGGGCAAGATCGTCGGGAAAGCGGAACGGGCGGCGACCGCGACGTGGCTTGCCCACCAGGCTGATGGGCTGACGGGCGATGCGGCGACAGCGAAACGGTCGGCTGGCATCGCCGTGCACGTGGCGATTCGACAGCACCAGATCCAGGGTGTGCACGGCCAGCTTGGCCAGAAGCTCGTCCATGCTGCCGGACTGCAAGATCAGCTCGGCCTGGGGCTCTTTCAAAAGTGGACGCAAGAAGCCTTCTTGAAAGTTGCGGGACAGGGTGGCGACGCTGCCAATCCGCAGCACCTGTCGTTCATGGCGTCGACCGTCGCGCAGCAGACCGACCAGTTCGTCACCGGTTGCGAAGATCGTGTCGGCATAGCTCAGCGCCAGCTGGCCCGACTCCGTCAGCCGAAGCGTCCGTCCCTGCCGCGTAAACAGCGTCTGACCCAGCATCTCTTCCAGTTGCTTGATCTGGGCAGAGATCGCGGACTGCGAGACATGCAGCCGGGCTGCCGTGCGCGTCAGGTTGCCTTCGCGGGCGACGGCCCAGAAGTAGTGCAAGTGGTGGTAGTTGAGGTGACTCATGGCGTGTCCTTGCTTGCCTTCATCATTCTGAAATACAGAACGAATGGACGAGATATTTGAATTTTTCAGAAGACCGGCGATCACGCAAGCTGTACTGGAACAAGCGATGGGGAGACTATTCATGGACGCCTGTCTAATCGGCGATTCGTCGCTGCGGGTCCTGCCACTTGCAGCCGTTCCAGTCCTTTATGCAGTCGCAGCACTGCTGCCTGCACGTGATGCAGCGAAGGGGGACTTCACGCTGCAGCACGGGGTTGCACTGGCTGCCTGGCTGTGTGCCTGCCTGGAGGCACTTGGCAATCTGCCGTGCGATGCAGTGACGTGGTCTGGGATTGCCTTGGTCGATCTGGGGCGGCTGGGCGCAGTCCGCTTGAGCCTGCGAGGGGATGTCTTGAGCAGCGTCATGCTGCTGCTGGTTACCTTCTTGGGCTGGGTCAACCTGCGCTATTCGTGGCGTTATCTGGCCGGTGACCCAGGCTTGTCCCGCTACATCCGCTGGCTGTACGCCACGCTGTCTGCCGTATCGCTGCTGGTGATCAGCAACAACCTGGCCATCCTGCTTTGTTCGTGGATCGCGGTCAGCCTATGCCTGCATCGGCTGCTGACGTTCTATCCCGATCGACCGCAGGCCCTGCGAACAGCGCAGAAAAAATTCGTGCTCAGCCGGCTGGCAGAGCTGCTGTTTGCTGTTTCCCTGGCGCTGATTGCGTCAAGCCTTGGCTCGCTAGAGATCGACCGCGTGCTGGACCAAGCGGGGCACCTTGTGAACGTGCCGCGCGTGCTGCAGGCGGCGGCGATCCTAATCGTTTTGAGTGTTGTGCTGAAGTCGGCCCAGCTTCCTGTGCACGGCTGGCTGATCCAAGTGATGGAGGCGCCCACGCCGGTATCGGCGCTGCTGCACGCCGGCGTGGTCAACCTGGGAGGCTTTGTCCTGCTGCGCCTGGCGGCCCTTGTGGCCGTGTCGGCGCCTGCCAATGCGATCTTGCTGGTGCTTGGCAGTACGACGGCCGTCTTGGCCGCGCTGGTGACGCTGACCCGCAGCAGCATCAAGGTCATGCTGGCTTGGTCAACGTGCGCGCAGCTTGGCTTCATGCTCGTTGAGTGCGGGTTGGGAGCCTATGATCTGGCGCTTCTGCACTTGCTTGCGCACTCGCTGTACAAAGCGCATGCCTTCCTGAATGCGGGCTCTGCGGTCGAAGCGTGGCGGATGCGGCAGCTTCGACCTCAGCCTCCTTCACCGTCGCTTGTGGCGTGGCTGCTGGCCGGTGGCGCTGGCATCGCGCTGGTGGGGGGCGCTGCATCGATCGCAAGTCCGACGGCGTCGTTATCTGCCTCGCGCGCTCTCCCAATCGCACTGGTTGGCTTGGCTTTGGCTCCGCTGCTTTCGGCGGCTGTGCGGCGCGGGTGGTGGCATGGGCTGGGACTGGCAGGCGCCGTCTTTGCGCTGGCTCTGTTGCAGCACTACGTCGGGCCGCTTGTCAGCCCATGGACTGACGTGGGGACTGCGCGTGTCGCAGCGCCGGCTTGGGCCATCGCGTGGGCAGGCATGGGCTTCCTGGTTTTGTTCTGCGTGCAGGGGATGCTTCTGGCTTGGCCAGACCGCGGGCGCGGACGCCTGTTCACTTGGTTCTATGGTGGGCTGTTCTTGGATGAATGGCTGACGGGATGTGCGTTCCGTTTGGCGCGTTGGCTGCGCTTGGGAATCCAAAATTGCCGTGTCGATTCGACCTCCGTCGGTCTAAAGCAGCGGTCTCGGACGCCAGCCAATCGGGTCGAGCTTTCGAACGCCATCGAAGAGGCCAGTCGCTTCATCGCCCCGACGTGGCCGCTGGATCAACTGATTGCGGTCAATCCGTTTCATGGTCTGGGCGACCGTTCGTTTTCGCAGGCCGCTGCAGAATTGCAGCTACTGGCTGGCGGTCGGCTGCACATGCCGCGCGCCTACTATCGATCGGCGTGGCTGAATGGGTCGCTGCGTCGCGAGCATCTGCAGGCGGCCATCGCTGCCCATCCGTCTGCATGGACCGTCGAGCAGCTCATTGCCTGCCTTGATCAGTCGTCGAATCCTGCACCGCGACTGCAGCTGATCTGCGACTTGATCGATGAACGCAATGCGCGCGTGGCGCAGCGGCGACCGATGACCTGGGGCGAGTACATCACGCAGAGCATCAGCCAGTTCTGCGCAGCCTGGTTCGACGCCGGTCAGGCCACTTGGCAGATCGACCGGCAACACGGCATGTTCCGCACGTGGCTGCGGCACACCCGAAGCGATCGCGGTCCCAGCTGGCTTATGGGGATGTCGCGCGTTGCCGATGATCTCTGCCGCTTGCCGGATGATCCGCGGGCTCTTGTCGCGTTCGTGGCGCAGGAACTGGCGATTCCGCGTCGGGCGTATCGTAGTTACTTTGCGGCACTGCTTCTGCGCATCAACGGCTGGGCTGCCTGGTGTGCGCATGAACGCTTTGAAGCGCGCAAGCGCGGCGACGAGGACGATCAGATCGTTGATCTGCTGGCGATTCGCCTGGCCTGGGAATGGCTGCTGTCGCTTGAGCAGCCTTTCGACGGGGCTCAGCTGATTGACTTTCATGCGCAGTGGCTGCGTTACGACGATTTGCTGGCGCAGAATCGCAGCGCCCAGCAGCCTGACTTGTTGCTGCAGTACGCTCTTGAACGCGCGTACCAAGATCCGCTCTGCCACGATCTGACTGCGACTCTGGCGGTGCCGACGCTTGCGACCCGTTTGCCAACGACGATCCAAGCAGTCTTCTGCATCGATGTTCGATCCGAACCGCTCCGCCGATCCCTGGAGAGCGTCTGCCCGACGATCCAGACGATTGGCTTCGCGGGATTCTTTGGTTTGCCGATTCGCTACACCGCGCTGGGCACCTTGCGAGCCGAGCCACGCCTGCCCGGCCTGCTGCTGCCGCGCCTGCAAGTTGAAGAGTCGTGCGCGCATCCTGCCGACAGCGACCGGCTGGCGAAGGTGCGTCAGCGGCGAATTGCGCTGGGTCAGCAGTGGCATGCGCTTCGGACGTTGGCTAGCTCGGCGTTTGCGGTGGTCGAGACCTGCGGGATCTTCTACGCCTTCAAGCTGTTGGCACAAAGCCGAGTTCGACCGCGTCCTGCGCTGCACCCAGTCAATGCATCGCCGCGCCTACCTGCCCCGCGCCCCCGGCTGAACAGCGACGGAGATCGTGTCGCGCTAGCGGAACAGATTCTTGTCGCGCTGGGCGGAGCACAAGACCTGGGGCGCTTGGTCTTGCTGTGTGGACACGGCAGCAGCGGGATCAACAATCCGCAAGCTGCGGCCCTGCAGTGCGGGGCGTGCGGCGGCCATCGCGGTGATATCAATGCGCGTGTGTTGGCCGATCTGCTCAACACTCCTGGGATTCGCTCGGGCCTGGCTCTGCGTGGCCAGACGATTCCTGAACACACGTGGTTTGTGGCAGGTCTTCACGACACCACCACAGATGATGTGGAACTGTTTGATCTGGATCAAACTCCCAGCAGCCATGCTTCCGATCGTGCGCAGCTGTGTGCGGCGCTGAAGCAAGCCGGAGCGCTGAATCGCGCGCGCCGTGCGGCCACGCTTGATCTGCCAGAGCGCGATGACCCGACGCTGCGCCAGCGCTTCTTCGCGCGTGCCCAAGACTGGGCTGAGGTCCGTCCCGAGTGGGGACTGGTTGGCAATAGTTGCTTGATTGTGGCCCCGCGTCAGCGGACGCGTGCGCTGGATCTGGCTGGGCGCGTGTTTCTGCACGAATACGACTGCACGCGCGACGATTCACTGCAAAAGCTGGAACAGATCCTGACGGCGCCGATGGTGGTCGCGCACTGGATCAACCTGCAGTACTACGCTTCGGTGGTCGACCCGCTGCGTTATGGAAGTGGCAACAAGGTGCTGCACAACGTCGTGGGTGGGCGCTTGGGAGTCTTCGAGGGAAACGGTGGGGATCTGCGCATCGGACTGGCGCTGCAGTCCGTCCAGGATGGCCGCACGCTGCGGCACACTCCCGTGCGGCTGAGTGTGTTCGTCGAAGCTCCACAAGCTGCGCTCGACGCGGTGATCGACCGCTGTCCACAAGTCGCTGATCTTGTCCGCCATGAGTGGCTTCATCTGTTTCAAATCGACGCCGCACAGCAGCACGTCGCGCGGTACCAAGGGGGGCGTTGGCAGATCGTGTCGCCGTCGCCTGGTTCTCTCCGCGTGCTTCCAGCGACATCAGAGCCGGCACTTGTCTCTGCCGTTGTTGCGTCAGGCAATGCAGTTGGATCCCATCGGCAGGCGACGCTGCGCTGCGACCGACAGACGGGATAAGCCCCAAGGTGGGCTCCGGAAAATCAGACGGGTTCAGCGTCCGCCTGTGCGATAGTTTCGCCAGCAAGATCGCAAGCAACAGGGACATGAACAGATGAGCGGGACGTCGTTGCACAAGGCACTGGAAGGCACGGCTGGGGCGGCGGGGATGGCGCTGGTGTTCTTCACACCGTTTTTGCGCGCGCACCGCGATCACTGGGGTCTGCATCCAGAGCTTGCAGACCGCCTGTTGCCCGGCGACGGCTGGGCCGGTCCGCACGCCTATGCCTGGACGCACGGGCTTGAGATCGATGCGCCAGCCCAGTCGGTGTGGCCGTGGGTCGTGCAGGTTGGCCAAGACCGTGCTGGCTTTTACAGCTACGAGTTTCTTGAAAATCTAGTGGGCTGCGGCATCCACAATGCCGACGAGATTCATCCGGAATGGCAAGAGCTGAAGCCGGGCGATGTCGTGAAGCTGCACCCGCAGATGCCCATGCGTGTGATCGAGGTCGAAGCCGGTCACCACTTCGTTGCCGCCAGCACCATCGAACCACCATCTGGGGGCGCCAGCGACGGGAACGCGCAGCCAGTGAAAGTAAGTTGGCTGTTTCTGGTGGAAGCGGTGGATGCACTGCGCTGTCGCTTCATCAGTCGCTTTCGCTTGGATGTTCCCGACGGGGCACCTCTGGGCTTTGGCCCCTGGCTGATGGAGCCGGTGGGCTTTGTGATGGATCGCCGCATGCTGCTGGGGGTGCGCGAACGTGCGCAGGCGCGGGTGCATTCTCCGTCGCTGGCGCAGATCGGGCCGCTGGGCTTGGACGGCAAGGTATGCCTGGTTACCGGGGCCACTCGCGGCATCGGTCGCGCCACGGCCGAGTGGCTGGTTCGGGCCGGTGCGCGCGTGGGGCTTCTGTGCCGAGATCTGGAAGCTGCCGAGGCGTTGTCTGCGCAGCTGTGCAAGCTGGGTCGATCCGATGCGGCCTTTGTGGTGCCCGTGGACT
>JAYRFD010000168.1:0-24446 GCA_041908565.1 Polyangia bacterium
ACTTCGAGCCGCTGGACAGCGAGTCGGTGCTGCGCGTCATCGAAGAAGAGCAGCCGCACGGCATCCTGCTGCAGTTTGGCGGGCAGACCGCGCTGAACCTGGGCTTCCGACTGCGCGATCGCGGGCTGCCGATCGTGGGCACAGCGATCGCCGACATCGCGCGCGCCGAAGATCGCTTTCTGTTCGAGACCCTTTTGAACGAGCTGAACATCCCGCGTCCAGCCGGCGCCACGGTGTCGTCGCTGGAAGAGGGCGTGCAGTCCGCGCAGCGGCTGGGCTATCCGCTGCTGATGCGGCCTTCGTACGTGCTGGGCGGACGGGCCATGCGCATCGTCTATGAAGAAGCAGAGCTGCAGACCCACCTGAGCCACGCTCTGCGCGCGTGCCCGGGACAGCCGGTGCTGCTGGATCGCTATCTGATGGGCACGGAAGTCGAAGTGGATGCACTGTGCGACGGGAAGCAGGTCTTCATCCCCGGCATCATCGAGCACATTGAGCAAGCGGGCGTGCACTCTGGCGACTCGATCGGCGTGTATCCACCGCAGTGGCTGCCGACCGCGCAGGTCGACACCTTGGTTGACTATACGCGGCGCCTGTCATGTGCCTTGGGGGTGCGCGGCCTGATCAACCTGCAGTTCGTCCTGTACGAAGGACACACCTACGTGCTGGAAGTAAACCCGCGGGCCTCGCGCACGGTGCCATTTTTGAGCAAGGTCACCGGCCTGCCGCTGGCGGCGCTGGCGACGCGACTGGCGCTGGGCGAATCGCTGGCCCAGCTGGATCTGTCGCCGGGACTTTATGCGCCGCAAGGTGAACAGGTCGCGGTCAAAGTGCCGGTCTTCTGCTTGGGCAAGCTGCGTGATGTCGATTCGGTGCTGGGTCCCGAAATGAAGTCGACTGGCGAGGTCATGGGCAAAGATCGCACCTTGGAAAAGGCCTTGTACAAAGGTCTGCTAGCGGCTGGGATGCAGATTCCGCTGGTCGGTGCGGCGCTGATCACCGTCGCTGATGAAGACAAGATGCAGGCCCTGGACTTGGTGCGACAGCTGGCTGGCTTGGGCTTTCGTCTGTACGCCACGACGGGAACCGAGCGCTTCCTTTCGCAGCACGGTCTGCCGGTTACGGCGGTGGGCAAGCTGCAAGACAGCGCGCGCGACATCCTGGATCTGATCGAAGGCCACCGCGTGCACTTGGTGATCAACACGCCTTCGCGCCGCAGTCGTGAGCGTCGCGATGGGCTGGCCATCCGTCGTGCCGCTGTCGAGTGTGGCGTGCCGTGCCTGACCTCGCTGTCAACGGCCGCGGCGCTGGTCCGCGTGATCGCAGCGCACACCTTTGCGGTCGAGCGGCTGCAGAGCCCAGTGGCAAGACAGATCGCTTCTGGGTAGTTCACCGACGGGGACGCCGCGGGATCAGCCGCTGCAACAGCGGGGGGATGTTGCAGCTGCGCGGGGATGTTGCAGCTGCGCGGGGATGGCGCAGCGGCGGGACGACTACGGCCGTCGCTTCATCATGAAGCCAGAGCTACCACCGACCAGCGCGACGTCGGCGCTAAACGCGTGGATGGCTCGGATGGGCTCATAGAAGCGGACAGCGACATTCGCAGCGCCGGCCGTGCCGACCTTCTCGTAAAGGTAGTAGTTGTCACCGATAAAGGCTCGGGTGGGCGTGACGTGTACGACGTTGGCGTTGCGTATGGGGACGGTCTCGTAGCCGCTGCCGTTGTAGCGGATGACGTACGAGTTGTTGTTGAGAGCGAAGTAGATGTTGCTGCCAGAAGAGCCATGGATCGAGGTGATCTCGGACGATGAAAACACGCAGCCGCTGAGGTTGCCTCCGGTCCACTTCATGCCGTCGAAGCGACGGTAGCCGCAGTAGTTGCCAGCCCCGACCCAGATGTCAAAGGGACCGGTGCCCCAGACCCCGCCGTAGCGCAGGCCGGTCTCGCTGGTGACGAAGCGCAGGCCGTCATAGAACTGCACGCGGTCCGGGCTGCTGAGCACCAGACGGTCGCTGCTGACGCTGGCGAGGTGGTTTATCGGGCCGGTGGCCATCGTCGCAAGACTGGTCCAGCTGGATCCATCCCAGTGCAGCAGCTTGCCGGCGGTGCTGCCGACCCAGATGTCATCGGCGGCGCGGCCGACTACCGATAGGGGCTCGGACGGCAGCGTGTACTGCGTCGAGATCGTGCCTTGGACATGGCGCGCGATCTGGCCTTCGGTGAAGACCCAGTAATCAGACTCGGACATGCCCCACAGCGCGACGATGGTGTCTTTGCTGCCGCGGAAAAGCGAGGTCGCGGTGGTGCCCCGCACGCGCACGATCTGGCCCTCGTCACCGATGGTGACGTAGTCATTGCTGCCCAGTCCCCAAAGGCCGTTTAGGCGGCCGCGGCCGGGCTTGGGGGTGGCTAGCTTCCACGTCGTCCCGTCGTACAGCGCGACATCGCCGCTTGTGCTGGTGGCGGCGACCGAGGTCGCGTTGAAAGCCTGCACATCGGTGAGGCCGGTAACCCCCGCGAGGCTGGTGCCGCGCCAAGCGGTGCCGTCGTAGTGCCAGATGGGCTGGGCGCCACCGATCAGCACCGCCCAGATGTCGTTCTTCGATGTGCCAGAGATCGAGAGGGCGGTGGGGCCGCCCCCAAACTCGGTTCCGCAGGTCCACAGCGAGCCCGAGTAGTAGCAGGCCGTGCCCACTGAACCGACGGCCCAGATGGAATTGGCGGCGCTGCCCCAGATGCCAAACAGGCCATTGGTGGTGCCGCTTGGCACGGTGCGCCAGCTAGTGCCGTCGTACTTGACGATGGTGCCGTTGTCGCCGACGGCCCAGACTGTGCTTGCGTCGCCCCAGACGGCGCGCAGGGCGTTTGACGTGCCGCTGGTCTGTCGGGCAAGCGTGCTGCCGTTCCAGAACCAGACCATGCCGGCCTCACCGACGATCCACACCTCGCTGGGCGAGCGGCCCCAGACGCCGAAGAAGGCGTATTCGTGATCCGGTTCGGTGGTCGCGTGGGTGACGCTGTCGAAGCCGTCGTAGCGCAGGATGTTGCCGTGGTCACCGACCAGCCAGATGTCGCCCGTCGAGGAACCCCAGGCAGCGTTTAGGTTGCGCGGCTGTGGCAGCGGGTTTTCCCAGCACCAGCGACTGACGCCGAACGGGCAGACGCGGGACCCAGCGGGTGGCGGCGGCGTCATGTCGGGCGGCGGCGCGGTCATGTCGCGCGGCATGCTCATGTCGCGCGGCGGCATGCTCATATCGACCGGCATCATCGCCAGGTCCGCCGGCATGCTCATGTCGGTGGGCATCGCCATGTCTTCGGGCATTGCCATGTCGCCCGGAAGTGCCATGTCGGTGGGCATCGCCATGTCGGTCGGCTTGGCCATGTCTTGCATGCCAGCCATATCGGGCAGTCCGCTCATGTCTTGCATGCCAGCCATGTCTTGCATGCCAGCCATATCGACGGGCGGTGGCATCGCTAGGTCGGCGGGCATCCCCGCCATGTCGGGCAGCGGCGGCGCACACAGGTTGCGTCCCGGCACGCAGATCAGGTCGTCAGGGCAGGGATTGGTGGCGCTGCAGGGGATGACCATCGGGCCTGCGCCTCCCTGCGAACAGCTGGAAGCGAGCAGAAGTCCGCTGAGACCAAGCAGCAAAGAGAACAGACGCAGCGATCGGGTACGCATGAAAATTCGCAGGCTCCAGCGTGGAGGGGGGACGAAGAACGCGGTGAGCCTAGGCGAGCCACCCGCCGGTCGACAATCACAAAGTAACGCGCCGCGGTCCTGTACTGCGGAATGCCCGGGGCGACGCTGCGGCGGAGCGGTCAGTCGAGTGTGTACGCGATGCCCCGCGACCGAGGCGCGCCGTCATCCACCCCTCGGCCAAGCCATGGTTGGCCCATCGCAGAGCGCCCGCGACGTCTGGAGTCTGCACGCAGTGCCAGATCCTTGGTGCTGCTCGCGCTCTGCTGCCGCACGTCAGCTGCGACCTGCGAAACGTCGAACAGATGCGGGTCCAGTCTTCCCAATCCGGGCTGCGCGCTGGGCGCGGATCTTGTCGGCGCTCGCCCTGCCTCTGCATGCGATACTGTTTGGGATCGGCCCATGGCACGCAACGACGCCTCGGGAAGTAGCGACAAGAAGGACGAGGACGGGAACAGCGCGCGCCCTGAATCCTCGCCAGCACCCGTCGCCGCCGATGCGCCTGCGGCCCTGGCGCCGACCTGGGCAGATCCTGCGGTGGCGGCCGTTGCTGCGACGCTGTCTCCGGAACAAGCGGCCCTGGCCCCGCCGATTTCTCCTGCGGAAGTGCGCGTGACCGTACCCACCGTCGAGCCACAGCCGCCGACGCGCATCGGTCGCTATCTGGTCCTGCGCAAGCTAGGGCAGGGCGGCATGGGCGTGGTCTATTCCGCCTACGATCCCGAGCTGGATCGCAAGGTCGCCATCAAGCTGCTGCGCCCGCACCACGAGGGCAGCGCGGGACAGGCCCGCATGCGTCGCGAAGCGCAGGCCATGGCGCAGGTTTCACACAGCCACATCGTGCAGGTGTACGAAGTTGGGCAAGACGAACACCTGGGCCACGGCGGCCTGTTCGTCGCCATGGAATTCGTCGCTGGTCAGCCGCTGTCGGCCTGGCAAACGCAGCAGCGATCCGGACGGCAGCACCTGCCCGCCACCGATCTGCGGGCGCTCTTGCGTCTGTACGTGCAAGCCGGCCACGGCCTTCTGGCCGCCCACGCAGCGGGCCTGATCCATCGAGATTTCAAGCCGGACAATGTCTTGGTGGGGGACGATGGGCGCGTGCGCGTGGCGGACTTCGGTCTGGCGCGCTCGCTGGGGGGCGCTGCATCGCATGCGGCTTCGGGCGCTGCATCGCATGCGGCTTCGGGCGCTGCATCGCATGCGGCTTCGGGCGCTGCAGCCGTCTTGGATCCGATGCCCGTCGCTTCCGGTGTGCCAGGTGCGATGAGCAACCCAGCAGACCCGTCGCGTGCGTCCGCCGCGTCGACAAATACAGGACAGCGGCTGACACAGGTCGGCGCCATCATGGGCACGCCCGGCTACATGTCTCCGGAACAGGTGCGCGGGCAGGAAGCCACCGCACGAAGCGATCAGTTCAGCTTCTGCGCTGCGCTGCACGAAGCGCTGTACGGTCAGCTTCCCTTTTGTGGCGACACCTTCGACGACTTTGTGCTGGCCATCTTGGCCAACCAGCGCCGCCCGCGCACTGGCTTTCCGAATGAAGTTCCCGTCGTCGTGGAGCAGGCCATCGAACGCGGTCTATCGCTGGATGCCAGCGAGCGCTTTGCATCAATGGCCGATCTGCTGTCGCAGCTTGGACAAGGTCTGGAAGCCGAGTCCGAGACGCCGCGCAGCCGTCGCAACAGCATCCTGACCGGCCTGGGCATTGGCAGCGCCACCCTGGCCGCCATCTCGGCGGGTACTGCGCAGCATCTGACGCGTCCACAGGGGGATGAAAGCCTGAACGCGCTGCTGGTGCCGTCGATTGGGCTGACGGTCTGCGTGCTGGTTGTCGGCTGGCTGGTGCATCGCCGCGATCGTCTGCGGCGCAGCGTGCGCCAGTTCTATTTCATGATGGCGGTCGGCAGCGTGTACATCACGGTGTCGCGACTGGTCGCTTATGCGGCCCAGACGCCGCGCTCGCGACACCTGCCGCAAGAGCTTCTTGGCATGGTCGCGCTGGCCGCTCTGAGCAGCTATCTGATCAGCCGTCGTCTGTGGGTCATCACGCTGCCGATGATGTGCATCCTGCCTTTGATGGCGCTGGGGCCGACGGCGGTCGATCTGGTCGCCAGCGTCGGATATCCGCTGGCTAGCTTCGGCATGCTGTACATCGCAGTGACCGAAAAACGCCGCGCGCTTGGCGATGCCGATCCCGGGGGCCTGGCCGCATCTTCCCAGGGTTGGCAGCCTGTATCGCGCACGTCCAGCGGGTCGTCCCGCGGGGATCGCTGACCGTCGGCCCACCGCGCGGCGATGCATGGTGCGCTGCGCATGCGCGGTCTGCCTGGGGAATGGGATGGCTACCGCGTCATCGCGGTCGCTGAAGGTGGGCACAGGTCGCTGAGCTGTTGGATGGAGGACGCGGCAGGTGCAGCCAAGGCGTGGCTGCGTGGGCAGACTCGCGAGGCGTGCTTAGCCTTGCCAGCCGATGGGACCACCGACGGAAGATGCGTTCAACCCCGGCGATCCAGGCGCCAAGCGGTAGTTGCAGCTGTTGGTGTCGATGAACATCGGATCGGCCGAGAAGTTGCCAGTGCCGCAGCTCAAGTCGGAACCGGTGGCCAAGAGCGACTGACGCACATCACCGGCGCAGCTAGACAAGCTGTAGGGCCAGATAATGCTGTCGAGCAGGACCTGCGGCGTCATGACCGGCGACGGAGATGCGATGGTGCTGTTGTACACACGCGCGACGCCACGCACGCCGGATCCGGTGCGGAAGATCAGCGAGTTGCGCAGGGTCACCAGACCGTTGGTCATGCTGATGGCCTTGTCCGCTGCATCGTGAATCACGGTGTCTTCGATGGTGAAGGTCGAGTTCGAGTGATCGATCGCATCATCGCCAATGTCGACGACATACGAGCGACGGATGGTCTGCTTGGATGAAGCGCCATCGACGTGGATGCCGTCTCCGTCATAGCGCAGCGGGGTCGTCGGTCCGCGGCCGATCGAGGTCCACCACGTGTCTTCAATCAGCACCGTGTTGCCGCTGGAAAGGAACTCGGCGCCGATGCCCACGCGCGACACCAGCGAGCGACGGATTGTCGTAGCGCCGGTGCCCGGGCTTTGGAACATCATGCCCGTGCTATCGACCAGCACGCTGTCTTGCACCGTCAGGCCGTGCGTGCCGAAGGTGTTCAGGATCGGCGGTCGTGGATGGCTGACGATTGACCCGTTGCCTGCACCGCTTAGAACCACCCAGTCCATGGTCGACGACTGGTCACCGTAAAAGAAAATGCCGCGCCACGAGTTGACGTTCGACAGCGATCCGCTGACCGTGTGCGTCATTGCAGCGGCGGCGCGCGTCGAAAAGAAGTGAACGGGCTGTTCGATGGTGCCGGTGGCGTTCAGCTTGCCGTAGACGTTCAGCAGCGTGCCGTCTTCCAGTCCGCCGGTGGTGTCGATCATGACCAGCGTGCCGGGATGAATGGTCAAGGTCTCGCCGGTTGGGACCGTCGTCTGGTGCGACGACAGGCGGATGTTTTCGTTGGGACCCCAGACCAGATCGGCACCGGTCAGGGTGGCGGGCATGACGCGCCAGGTTGGATTTGATTCCACGGTCAAGCGACGCTTCGCGGTGCGCTGGCCGACTGTCACCGTCACCCAATACTCACCGGGAGGAACTGCGGTGCCACCATCCAGCGTCAGCGATACGCTGCCGACGCCGTGATAGAAGCGAATCGAGTCCTCGGGGACCGGGACGTGGGTGTCGAACACCGTAACGGTGGTGGGGATGACCGCGCCATCGCTCTGCCGTGTCACGGTGACGTTGCCCAGCGTGTCGTAGCAGCCTTCGGTGACGATGCGACCGCTGTCTGGATCAAGCATCTCGGCCCGCAGGCTCAGCGACTTGTCGTTGATCATGCGGCGCGGAACGGTCAGGCGCAGATCCAGGTCGATCTCGCAGCGCGCGCCCGCGAAGCCGGCGGGGCAGGCACACGACCAGCTGTTCACGCCGTCGACGCAGGTGCCGTCATTTTCGCAGGCATCGGCGGGGCAGTCGTTGATGTTGGTTTCGCACAAGGCGCCGGAAAAACCGGAAGGGCAGTCGCACACAGCGGCCGTGCCCTCGATGCGGCAGGTGCCGCCATTTGCGCACCCGCTTATCTGGCAGGGATCCGTCGGTAGGGTCCCGTCGGGTGGAAGCGGGATCACGTAGTCAGGGTTGCCGGCGCTGCAGGCCCCGCCGAAGCTGAGGGCGGCGAACAACAACGCCATGCGGCCATGACGGTAAGCGAAGTCTCGACTCATAGGCGTCTCCTGTACACGTCGACCAGACGTGGGCATCTTCATCATCTGCCAGGGGCTTGTGCGAGAGCAACGCCCGTCTGTATTCGTGCGTGGGCGAAATTAGATATCTATATAGAAACATTGAATAATTATCGCAGATAGGATCGACCCCAGTTCGGCGAATCCCTGCCCAACGTCGTCACACATGTCAAGAAACAGTTGTTTCTTCGGCATAGCATTCCATAATCGATCGAGGCCGAGGCTGGCCGCTGCCAGAACCACCTATGCCCAGCGCCAGGTCCCTTCGAACGGTGTCTGGTTGGCCAAGGCACGGATGTGTTTATATTGATTGACAGGTTGACCGAAGACAAATCGAGCTCACATCGTTCTTCTGGTGAATTGGGAAATTACATACAGCAAGAAGGTACACACTAATGATTTCCTCTTTCCTAAATAATCCGGCTGTAACTAGGAAACCGCTTGCTCGTTCCACCGCCTTGGTTCCGTTGCTATCGACCCTGCTGCTTACGGCCTGTTCGGGCGAAAGCATCGAGACCATGATGCTGGAAGAGATGCCGCCGCCGCTACAGACCGCGCGCTTCTTGGAGCTGCGCAGCGCCCGCTGGCCCGGCGGTGGGCGAGAGCTGACCGTGGGCGTGGTCAAGCAAGCGGATGGCGCGCCGTTCGCCGACGATCTGACGACGCGGCTGTCGGCCCGCGCCGTGGACGGCAGTCCGCTGTATACCAAAGTACAAAAAATATCGTTGAATCCTGGATATACGGCGATCCTGCTGCCGCCCAGCCAGACCGCAAGCGAACGCGCAGCGTTGTCTCAGGCAATTCTGTCGTTTGTTTCCAGTCGCCCAAATAACGAACGGATTGCGCTGTATAGATATGGTAATTCAATTCAGCTATTTTCCAATTTCTTTCTCGATCGCATGAAGCTAAGCGAATCCCTGCAGCGTTATCAAAATGGCAATGATGGGGATGCCGCTCCATTGGCTATTCTGCAGGCGATTGGTCCGGTTGTCAGTGATACCCACTCGGTGGGTGGTTCTGGCCCTGATGTGATGCGTAGTGTTGTCGTTCTGACCCGTGACCCGAAGGTCGTATTCGTCGACTATCCGCAAGTCTATGTCACTGCGGTTACTCCGGATATCGCGGGTCTAAGCGCGGCGTCTGCTGCAATCGATGCGGTTCGCCAGAATGGCATGTACAAGCTGGCGGCCTGCGGTTCGCTGGCCAAGGTGGACGGCAAGCTGCAGGTGCAGAAGCTGCAGGGTGAGCTGGACATCAACCTGCCAGCCACGCTGCCGGAAGAGCTGGGTGCCGCCTGCAATCTGGACCTGATCGACTCGGCGAAGCGCAGCTACACCCCGGTGCTAGAGCTTGTCTTCGACGATGCGCAGCGGGCGGCCCACACCGCACGCATCAACGCCACGCAGTCCGGCACGTACAACGAAGCGCTGGCGCGCAGTGACTTCCAGACAGGAATCCGTTTGGCGCCTGGGCAGCCGCCGATCTTGGCGACGGCTCACCTGCGCGGCAATGGGTCGTTGCGCTGTCCACGACACAGCTACACGGTTCAACTGGAAGGTCCGAATCGCTATCTGCTGCCCGACTCTGCCAGCGATGAATACACGCTGATCTCGATGTGCGACGACCCGGCGTATGTCTATGCGCCGACGGTCTATTCCCTTTTGACCGATGACTTGTTCCCGTCGAAGTTCCGCTTTGTCGAGCTCATCGTCGATGGAAAGACCCAGGGCATTTACATGCTGGTGGAAAAGACCAAAGAAGAGCTGGCTCGCGACCTGGCGCGCGTCAGCGCGGTCATGCGTCGGCTGTACCCGTCGGGGGGCAACGACACGTTCGAGGTCTTGTATTCGGACAGCACCGATCTGACGGCGCCTGCCAACCGCTACAAAGCGTTCGCGATGGAGATCGCTCCGCTTTCGGGCGATGCCCTGGTCACAGCTCTGCGCAACCACATGGACCTGGATCAGTACATGCGGTACTTGGGCAACCAGTCGGTGCTGCGATCTGGCGATTACATCGACGAGCTGTATCTAATGGGCAGCGAACAGGCCAACGGCCAGGGCGGCACGAACGAGATCTATCGCTTCATGGCCTGGGATCCCGAGGGATATACCAACTGCCACTCGGGCGGCGCCAATGCGTATGCCGATCCCAATGGCTTGGCGTACTGCGCAGAAGGGCGCTTGGACTTCAAGATCCTGCCGGATGCCAAGGTGTACGCGATGTTCGTCGACAAGCTGGAAGCGTCGCTGAACGGCACGCTAAGCCGAGAGCGCATGGCCGCTGCGTTGACGCAGACCAAGACGTCGCTGCAGGGCCTGCTGAGCACGCCGGCGATCTGCGCAGCGATGACCGAGCTTCGTTCGTTCAACACCAACTTCGCTGACTGCAACGTCGCGCGCAGCATCATCGCGACGCGCGCCGACGCCATCTTGGCGGCCTATGACGCACGCCGAACCGCGCTGCTGCCGCTGATCGCCACGTACCGATCGAAGACGATGTAGACCGTCGAAGATCGGCACGGCGCAGCGATGCGCGCGGTCACACCAGGTGCTGCGCCGCTTCGTAGCTTTCTTTGCTGCCGATATCCAGCCACAGACCCGAGATGCGATACGCATAACAAGCCGTGCGCGGCACCAGCCACTGCACCAAACGCCCCGGCTGATCGGGGTTGTTGCCCTCTGCGATGTACTGCCGAATCAGCGGCAGCGAATGTCGCGGGTAGTGGTACAGCGCGATCGCCGTTAGCGTCGACACCGGCTGGGCCGGCTTTTCTTCAAAGAACGTGATGCGCTCGGCCAGCGGGCCTTGGCTTTCGTCGGGGGCCAGCGCGATGTTGTTGTACTGCTTGATCAGCTCCAAGTTGCCGACGTCGTACACGCCGATCAGGATGCCCAGGCGCTGCGCTTCGTTGACGTAGTTGGCAAGCGGAGCAGAAAACAGGTTGTCGCCCGCCACCACGATCAAGTCGTCATCGACTTGTGCAGCGTTCAGCACAAAGTGGATGTCGCCGATGGCGCCCAGTCGATCGTCGTTGCTGCGCGTTCCGTCATCGAAGACGCGCACGTTCCAGCCGCAGCCTGGGTGCTGCTGCGCGACGGTCTGCGCCCATGCTTCGAACTGCGGCGCGAAGCGACTGTTACTGACCACGTACACCGAATCGATCGCGGGGCAGTCGTGAAACGTGTCCAGCACGTGGTCGATCATCGGTCGCCCACGCACCGGCAATAGCGGCTTGGCCTGGTTGTCTGTCAGGGGTCGCAGGCGGGTTGCATAGCCCGCTGCTAGCACGAGCAGCTTCATGACCGATCTCCGTCGTTCGGGGATGCGCGACCTTTTGGATTGTCGTCGATAACAGGGCCGGGGCGCAGCGCTCATCCTAACCGACTGCTGCGGTGGCGCCGTGCTTTTTCACGGCACGGCTTTACTGCGCGGGCGATTGGTTGGCGGCGGCGGGTCCGGGGTCGGAAGCGGGGCTGGGGCTGGCGGCGGACGACTCGGATCCTGGGGACGTGGCAGGCTGGGCGAGCTTGGCCGGATCCAAGCCGAAGCTCTTGGCGACGGCCAGAACCTGGGTCATCGCCGCGCCGATCATGCCAAACGGCCCCGCGTCGGTGCCTTGCCCCAGGTGCGTGTAGTGAATGGGGCCGAAGCTCTGCTTGAAGGCGGATGCGATCTGCGGCAGGCCCTGGGTCACCAGATCGCGCAGCACGCGGCCCTGTACCAGCATGGTCTCGACCTCGGCCAGCGCGCGCTGGCGAGCCACATCGGCCTCGGACTCCATGCGCTCCAGAGCCAGGCGCTCTTTGCGTCCTTCGGCTTCGTGCTCGGCCTTCTGTCGTGACAAGCTCAGCTCGGCCTGCTGTGCAACGGCGCGTCGAGCGGCCAGCTGTTCCTGTTTGCGCAGGTCGGCTTGGTGCGCTTGCTCCGCGAGCTCGCTTTCGGTCTGCAGCGCGCGAATCTCGACGTGGGCAGCGGCGACGCGCTTTTCTTCCTGCACGCGCAGCAAGGCCAGATCTTGCTCTTGCTTCAGCTGCTGACGTCGTCGTTCCAGCGTGGCGTTGCTTTCAGCCGTCTGCATGGCGATGCCTTCTTCAACGGCGACCTTCTTGCGCGACAGCGCTTCGCGGCGAGCCAGATCATCGGCGGCGACGCGAGCCTTGGCCTGCTCGGCCCGCAGCGCCTCGGCTGCTTCGCTTTCTGCCGCTTCGGCTTCGGCGCGCGCTTTGATGATGCGCGTCTCGCGCTGGGCCATGATGCTGGCCTCGGCAGACTGCCTCTCGGTGGCGCTGCGCCGCTCGGTCACCGATCGCTGGCGCTCAAGCTCGGCCATCTCGGCCTTCATCGCGATCTCGGCGCGATACGGCGCCTGTAGGTGTTCAAAGACCTGTCGCGACAGGATCTTGACGTCTTGGATCTCGATGGTGTCAATGACCACGCCCCAGCCTTGGTCGGTGGCGTCTTCGGTGCGACCGCTGCCCGATACCACCGGCGTGATCTCCTCCATCAAGAAGCGGGCAATCGACTCTTTGCGGTTCTGCAGGCACTGCTCCAGCGTCAGGTTGGCAATCAGGCGACGGGCCGCGCCGATGAACATCTCGCGCAGGGTCTGCGACAGCTTTTCTTTCGCGCTTTCGCCATAGGTGAAGTTCAAGACGCGAAACGCGATGTCTGGTTGCACGATGCGGAACACCGCGACGCCGCTGACGCTGACACCGACCCGCTCGCGCGTGATCTGGTCGGCGACAAAGTCGATCTGCTGCAGCGACGTCGGCACGATGGCGACCGAGCTCCAGGGCCACTTCCACACGCGCTGACCTTGGCCAGACTTGCGGGTGTCGATGCGGCCGTTGTTCACAAAGACCAGATACTCGCTGGGCTTGGCGGTGATGAAGCCCCAGCGCTTGAGCTTGTCGGGATCTTCGACGGGCTTGCCGGCTCGCCAGCCCTCTTGATAGCGCCCGACGTTCTTGTTGCTGCCGTTGGGGTCGACGGGAACTAGCTCGTTTGGGACCTGTAGCTTGGGCATGAGACTTCTCCGCTGCGTCGGTTGTACCCGAGGAGAGAGCACGCGCCGTACCAGAGAACCCAGCGCCAGCAAACGGGCGCTGCCGGCGTTTACGCCGTGCCACTTTTGATCAGCGAGATGGGCTGGGAGGCGAGGGTGATCCAGAACGGATCAGAGAGGATCAGGGGGCGAGCGCAGGTCCTGCGCCGTGTTCAATAAGTGATCAGGCTAGGCTCTGCGTCGACGGCGAATGATGTACGCCACCAGCAAGCCAGCGATGGCCAGCGCCGCGATGTCGGCCGCCAGCATGCCGGGAGATTTTTCCGGCTGCGTCTGAAGCTCGGGCGGCTGGCGCAGGAAGTCAGCCAAGCGAGCCTCTTGCTGATCCAGCAGGCGCAGCTGACGCGCGACCAGTCGTTCCATGGCGATGGCGCGCACGGCGGCGCGATCTTCGGCAGACTGCGCGGCGCCGTCTTGACCTGTGGCCTTGCGCTGCAGCGCAACCCAGCGACGCAGGGCGGTACCGACGCGGCGGAACGCTTTTTCTTGTAGGCCGAAGAACTGCTCGTAAGCACTCTGGGTTCCAGCGTCGCGCGGCAACAGGAACTGATCGGGCTGGTCGCGCGTCTCGTCGTAGTGACCAAAGCGACTGCGCAGGACGGGCAACGCGATCGAGCGCGTTGCGCGATACACCTCGGCCCCTTCAAACGACGAAGACTCAATCAGCGCGCGCGTGATCAATAGAGCGAACTCTCCGCGCTCGGGCGTGGATCCAAGCGGAGCCAAGGCGGTGTCAAGGCGCGCCCCAAACTCTGGATCGTCCTGCTGGGCCGCCGCCAGCAAGCGCTGGCCTTCGGTGGTACCACCGCCGCTCAGCGCGCCGATGAAGCGCTTCTCGGTCAGGTGCTCGGACAGCACGTGATGATTGGTCAGAATGTCGATGCCGATCGAAGCCAGGCTGCGCATCGGGCGGACGTAGCCGCCGCCGGTCAGCAGACCCATCTTCAGACGTTCGATAAAGGCGTCTTGGAAGAAGTCGAACAGACCAACTTGCACGGTGTGGATCTGGTTGCCAACGTCTTGCAGATAGTGAAAGCCAGCGCCGGCGTACAGCCAGGACAGCTCCGTCGCGCCGGGGGCATCGCTTAGCGCGGCAATCAACGCCAGATCCAGGTGAATCTGGGACATCTCGGCCGCCATCGTGATGATCGGCGCGCGCTCGTAGCCCGCTTTGCGCGCAAAGCGTCGCGGGTCTGACTTCAGCACATCTGGATCGGGCGAAAACTCCACTTGCGCCAAGCCGTAGTGCGCATGTGCTTGGCTGGACAGCGCGCCCAGCTTGCCCATGTTCAAGATCGCTGGGTCGGCGGGCACTGCGCCGCCTTTGACATCTTTGATGGCCTGGCGCTTGCCGTCGTAGGCCAGGCGCTCGCGATTGCGCCAGTCTTCGTCTGGATGACGCGATCCATGCGCGACCAGATCCAGAAAGCGCGCCGACGGGGCCAGGCGCTCGTCCAGGCGATCGATGCCATAGACGCGTGCACCAGGCTCTAACAACAAGAACGACTTCAGCGCCCAGTCATCGAAGTCATTGGGGGCCGGATAGCGCTTGGCCCAGGCATCACGCAGGGCAGGGCTGCGACGGGCGTACGCATCCAGCGCGCTGCGCACGGCGGCGGTTGCGACCAAGTTGGCTTGGCCAGCAGGGGCGGCAAGAGCCGTCTTTTGCAGCGACTGCAGCGCCAGCTGAAAGTGCACATCCTCGGCGTACCCTTGCGCCGTGTGCGGAGCGGCCAGCGCGACAAGGCCCAGACAGCCCGCCAGAAACGAAAAGAATCGGCTGGCGGTGCGGCCGGTTCTGCGCGGCTTCGCGTGTGAGACTGCAGAGAGGGCGGTCGATGTGTGCAAGTTGCGTGGCGCGAGCATTCGTCGATACCTCGATGGGTACGACTATACGTCGCTTTGTTGGGCAGGATCGGGACTGTTTTGGGGTCCGCTTACACACGGCAAGCGGCAAGCAAGTGGGGACGCAGCCTGCGGTGACCTGACCCGAGCGCGGGCCGGTCGAGGATCGTCTGCGCCTTACTTGGCGCCGGCGGTCGCTTGCATGCGTGCGACCTCGGCCTTGCAGCCATCAAGCTGCTGCCGTTCGGTCGGCGTGACGATGCCGGTCAGGATGTCTTCGGCCAGCGCGCACAGCTTCAGGCCGATGTAGCGGCCCGCGCGCTCGTGGCGATCCGAGATCAGCTTGTGGCGCTCTTTGAACTTGCACTCGTCCTGCAGGACAGCCAGGCGGTTTTCGACCAGCTCTGCATCCTGCGGCAGCACGCCCTTGCCGAACATGCCGGCGCGATAAAAGAACGCAGCGTCATCGCAGTTGCCCATGCGGTCGTACAGCACGCCCATGTTGTACAGCCAGCGCGGGTTCTTATCGATGCGATACGCCTCGCGGAACAGGCTCAGCGACTCTTCATAGTTCTCTTTTTGAGCCGCCTCGATCGCGCGCTTGGCAAGCTCATTGGTGACGGGATTCACCCCGGTGGGTGGACGCGCCGCGCCCGGCTGCACTCCAGCCGGACGTGCTGGCTGAGCCGCGGCTGGCGCCGCCGCCGGTGCTGCCGGAGTTGCCGGCTTGGCAGGAGCGGGTTGAGCACTGGCGCCGCCCGAAAGGAGCGAGGCCGCGAACAGGACAGAGAGTGCTAGGCGCTTCACTACGTCACCTCATTGTGGTCCGCTCGCCCCACCAGAGTTCGTTGCTGGCTTGGCCGCCGGAGCCGAACTCCCTGTCGAGCTTGGACGCGTTTCTGGGGTTTTTGCTGCAGACGCTGCTCCGGTTGAAGCAGCAGGTGCACTAGAGGACTTGGGGGAAGCCGCGCCGGCTGGGCCTGTCGCGGTTGATCCGGCAGCGGGCTTGGCAGTGGTCGACGGCGTTGTCGCACCAGGCGTTGCAGTTCCGGGTGCTACAGGCTTCGCCGCTGCGGCCGGACTGGCGCCCGTCGGTGATTTGGCTGCAGCGTTGGGCGCGGTCCCTGGGCTTGTCGCAGACGTGCCGGCAGCTGCCGTGGGTTTGGCACCGGGTGTCGTCGCGGCGCCCGGGGTCCCTGGCGTGGCCGTCGGCTTCGCTGCGGCGCCCGTCCCTGCCGCAGCCCCCGGGGTCGCAGTCGCTGGCTTGGCTGCCGGAACGGCGGCCGTTTGAGCCGCAGGCGCACTTGCTGTTGGTTTTGCCGTCGGTGCCGCTGTCGTCGTTCCAGAAGGGTTCGCTGCGGGTGGCTTCGCCGTCGCTGCAGAGACTCCAGGCGCTGTCGCCTTTTCAACAGGCGCAGTGGGCTTGGCGGCTGGGTTTGCGGTCGGCGCAGCAGTGCCAGGCGGCGGAGCGCTGGTCGGCTTTGCGGTGGGAGCAGCAGTGCCAGGCGGCGGAGCGCTGGTCGGCTTTGCGGTCGGAACCGAGCTGCCAGTTGGCGTGCCAGTGGCCGTCGCTGCCGCAGGCTTAGCCGTTGGGCTGGGCAGGCCGGTCGCAGCGGTATCTTTCGCTGCAGCCGGGCTTGCCGAAGTGGGGGTGCCTGAATTTGCGGCCGGGCTTGTAGCTGGGCTCTGCGGCGCTGGAGTCGGCGGCCATGGATCGGCAGCGCGGACTTCGGGAAGTTTGCCGCCAGGACGCTGCGGCCAGTGTCCCGGTCCCGGAGCGTGCGCCGGTCCCGCATCCGCACCCGCATCGGCCGCGCCCACGCTTGCGGGAGGCGGAACAGGGCCCGCTTGATCGACGATCTGCGTCGTCGGCTTCTGCGTCGGGTTGCTGTTTGGCTGCGTCGTCGGTTCGCTGCTGTACAGGTGGTAACCCAGGGCCAGGCCACCTGCGATGGCAAACAAGCCCGCCCACAGAAGCGTGCTGTGGCTCTTGCGCGGCGCCGGCAGCGTGCGGCCATCTTCCGACCAGCTAGCAAACACCGGCTGCGTCTCGCCCGTGCCCAAAAGCGCGGCCACAAAGGCCGCGGCGGAGTCATAGCGCGAGCCCTTGTCGCCCGTGCCCAGGGCATCACTGAGCACACTGCGCAGCACGGCATCCATGCGGGCGGGCACTGCGCGGTTGCGCAAGCGCAGCGGCAAGATCGCCTGGCTGGTCTCGATCGATGCGTCGCCACCAGCGAGCATTTCATAGGCAAGCTGCGCCAAGGCGCGCAGGTCATCCTGCACCTTGCCGCCCGTCTTCGCCTTCTTGTCGTCGCCGGCCGGCACCAAGGCCGCGCCTAGATCCAGCAGCGTGATGCGGCTCTCGTCTGGTTCTCCATCACCGGCGGCCACAAAGACGGCGCTGCTGGTCAGCTGACGATGCACGCCATTGCTGCGGTGAATGGCTTCCAGCGCGGCGCCGACTTCGCTGACGATGTGCAGCGCCTGTCGCAGCGGCAGCGGCTGTCCCTTTTGCTTGGCGAGCAGCGACTTAACCGACTCGCCGTGCAGGCGCTCCATCGCGACAAACAGGTGCCGCTTGCCTTTGAATTCTGCGGTGCCCACTTCGCGAACTTGAATCACGCTCGGGTGCGTCACGGCGGACGCTCGCTGTACTTCGCTGACCAAGCGCTGAGCCGCGTTCTTGTCGCGCGACAGATCAACCGCAAAGATCTTGATTGCTACCTTGTCGCCACTGCTGGTGTGTTCAGCAGCGTACAGAGCACCATGCGAACCGCTGTCGAGAACGTCACCGACGCGATACCCACCGAAGGTCTTGCCCGCGAACTCAAGCCCCATTAGAAGCCTCTCCGCTGGGCATAGGACAGCGCGATCATCGCAGTTAGCGTATCAAAGGTTTGGGGGACGCGGGAAGGGTTTTTCGCGCCATTCCCGAGTAGTTAGGGCAGCCCGTCAGCCAGACCGCAGTTCCGCTGGGGTGGGCCGCTGAACGTTCGCACGAGGCAGACCCGGCCGCCTTTGCGGCGTCGCCCAGGACTGTCAGACCCATGTGCCATTCTCATCATCGGGGGAGCTGCTGCAGCGACGAAGAACGGGTCGCTTCAGCCGAGCCAAAGACAACCCGCGCGGTCGGCCTGCCTGTTTTGTCTGGTCCTGTGCTGCGGCTTCGCAGCACGGCGTTGGCAAGACCGAACGCGCCGCATCAACCCGAAACAAGGAGAGGGCAAGTCATGACCAAGGGCAGCGTCAAGCAGCGTGTAACCAAGAAGATGCTGGCAGTTGAGATGTACCAGAAGGGCATGAACATTCTGGTGATCGCAGAGCTTCTGCGGACGGAGCCGAGCTATGTCGCCAACGCTCTGATTGAGCGCGGCTATGCACCAAGCTATGCCGATCTGTACACGTCGACCGGTCCTCAGAACGAGTACGCGACGCTGTTCAAGGGTCTGGGTGGGCTGCGCTTCAAGAATCTGGAAGCCGCTCGTCAGTCCGTCGCGCGCATCGAAGCGCTGTATCAGCGCTTCAAAGAAGCGTCCGATCGTCGTGGCATTCATCAGTGCCAAGTGATGGCGCTCGTCGGAAAAAATCGAGCGTCGGGCATTGGCAAGCGAGCCGAGGCCAAGCTGTTTGCCGACTGGCTGCGACTGCGTCTGGAAGAAGAAGACAATGGCAGCGACGCGGGAGCATCGCCTGTGCAGCCTCTGCGCAGCGCCGCTGGCTAACGACAGGCGCGCAGCGCGGCGCGTCGTACAGCGGCGCGTCTGGCGGCGCAGTCACAGCGCGTCGCCAGGCGCCCGTCCGTTCGGCACAGCGGGCCACGCAACGTGATCAACCAGCATCGGCCAAGGTTCCGCACCCGCGGCTATCGCTTGGCTTGTGTCGACGTGGCATCTGCAGCACGATCGGCGCATGCAGCGCATCGCTTGGCATCGTGCATGGCTTCCTGCGGGAGCTCTGACCGGAACGCTATCCACGCTGCTGGCGGTGACCCGCGCCGATGTTGCGCCTCCTGTTGCTGAGCGCGCCGCGGCTGCGCGAGCGGATCGCGCGGCGCCTGCGGCCTGCATCGCCAAGACCGAAACCCACCACGGCCCGCGCGGGCCTTATCAAGAAGTGACGGGCCTGGTGTACACGGTGACCGGCCGCGTGCTGAGCACGACGCTGCCCACCGAGCGCCACGCCGCCATCCAGCTTCTGGACGGCATCAACACCTGGCTGAAGCCCTGCTATCGCTGGCCCGCCGCGTCGCTTTCGCTGGCCCCGAGCACGTCGGAAGTCCAGGTCACGTCGCTGTTTTCGCCGACCGGCATCAGCACATCGACCGCGGTGGTCAGCAGCGATCCACGTGTCGATCGAACCTGCATCGAAACCCAGCTCAGTCAGCGTCCACCTTTGGCGCGGCGCAGCCCCGGCGTCCTGCAGGTGCGCTTTGCGCTGCAGTTTTCGGTCACCTGCCAGACCGCCACCTGCCCCATGGGAACCGCGACGACTGGCGTTTCCTTTGGGCGACCGCATCCGCTGTGCCGATAAGCGACGCAGACCGCGTCGCCACCAGCGCAGCCGGCAGCACGGGCTGTCTTGGGCCGGCGTTTCCTCGTACCATCATCAGGCTTGGCAGCGGCAGAGAGGCTTGGGCCATCACGGTCCTCTGCGCTGCGGTTGTACGCGCCAGGCCGCCGGGGGCACATGCTGGATTTTCTTCTTTCGTACTACGGGCTTGCGATCGTGTGCTTCTTGCTTGCGCTGTGCGTCCAGGTCTACGTCTTTGAAAAGTACGGCGACGGAAAGCGCTTGGAACTAGACCCCGGTGAGTCCGGGGCCAGCGTCGCGCGACGCATCCTGCACGAAAACGGCGTGCATGGCGTCGCCGTGATCAAGGACGACGGCCTGTTGATCGATCACTACGACCCATTGGCGCGCTGCCTGACCTTAAGCACCGACGTGTACACCGGCTGCCACGTTGCCGCGGCCGCGGTCGCGGCCCACGAAGCGGGCCATGCTCTGCAGCATGCGCAAGGCAGCGCATCGCTGTGGATGCGCACGCTGCTGGCCTATCCCACGTATGTCGGCACGGCGGCCAGCGAGCAGATCGTGATCCTGGGCTGCGCGATGGCAGGCTTCAAGCAGGCGGTGCCGGGATCCATCGGCTACTACGTCGTGTCGGGCGGGACGGTGCTGTTCTTGGTGTGCTTCGCGTTTTCGTTGCTGACGCTGATCAATGAATTTGATGCCTCGCGGCGAGCCTTGGCGCAGCTGGCGCGGCTGCAGATCGCGCAGTCGGAAAAGCAGCAGATCGCCGTGCGCGCGATGCTGCGAGCGGCCGCGCTGACCTACGTCGCAAGCGCCATCCTCAGCGCCATTCAGGTGCTGTATTGGGTCGCGCGCGCCTTTTCTTCCGACGACCGCGACACCGACGCGCCCCGGCACAACTAACCCGAGCGTCGCTTCGACGCGCTGCGCGCGATTCACGGTGCTGCCACCCAGCGCTTGGGTGGCATCGCGCGGTGGCGATGTGTCGCTCATGCCCAACACGCCTGTTCTGGTTGGCGCAGCTCGCCTCGACGCTTCCCGACCAGGCAGTGATTTGCGAGCATGGAACGATGCGCGAAGAGATGCAGCGACCGATGCGTGAAACGGTGCAGCGACTGATGCAGCTAGCGATGCAGCGGCCGATGCGCGAAACGATGCAGCGATCGGCTGTGCTTGCGTCTTGTCTGCTTGCGTCCATCGTCTGTGCGCCGCTTGTCGGATCGTGCTTGATGGGGTGTGCTCCGCTGCCGCGTACCGTCACCGCGGTCGATGGCACGAACGACGCGCCGCCAGCCGCCAGCCCGCAGTCAGAAGACGAACGGACCGATGTCGCGCGCGCCCGCAAAAGTGGTCTGCGCGGTGAAGTTCACTTTCTGGATGCAACACCCGACGCGTTTGCCAAGGCGGCTACGCAGGGACGACTGGTGCTTCTGGACTGCGTCGCCACGTGGTGCCACTGGTGCCACGTCATGGACGAGACGACGTATCGCGATCCGCAGGTTCGCGCGCTGCTCGATCAGCACTTCATCGCGCTGCGCGCCGACATCGATGCGCACCCCGATCTGATGGCGCGCTATGAAAGCTGGGGCTGGCCAGCGACGGTAATCTTGACTCCACAAGGGGAAGAGCTGGGCAAGTTCCGCGGCTACCTGGCGCCGGCACAGCTGATCGAAAGCCTGCGTGCCGCGCTGGCCAGTCGTACATCTGGAAGCGCTGATTCACAACGCGCTGTCGACCGGAAAAACGGCGGTCTGATAGAAGAACCGCTTCCCGTATCTGCGCTGTCTTGGCTGGGGCCGTATCTGTTTTTGCGCATGGACTCGTTCTTCGATCAGGATGCGGGCGGCTGGGGCTTTCGTCACAAGCGCGCCTTGGGCGGCAACATCGAAATCGAGCTACGACGCGCCGCGCGAGGTGATCGCGATGCGCTGACGCGCGCGCTAAATACGCTGAAGCAACAGCGGGCTCTGTACGACCCGGTGTGGGGTGGCGTCTATCAGTATTCGACGAGGGGAGACTGGGAGCACCCGCACTTTGAAAAGCTGCTGCCGGTTCAGACCAGCAACCTGGAAGCGCTGGCGCGCGCCTTCGCGCAGACCGGCGATCGCGCATATCTCGAAGACGCACTGCGCATCGATCGATACTTGCAGCGCTTCCTGCAAGACGAACGCGGCGCCTTTCTGGTCAGTCAAGACGCCGACCTGGGCGGCTTCGAAGGAAAGGGGCGCTTCGTCGACGGGCACGACTACTTTGCGCTGGAAGATGGGGCGCGGCGTGCGCTGGGCATCCCGCGCGTTGATCGCAGCGTGTACGCGCAAGAAAATGGCCTGGGCATCGCTGCGCTGTGCGCGCTGGCTGCGGCGCTGCCGGATGCCGCCCAGGCCGCTGCGGTGTTGGCTCGGGCCCGCAAGGCGGCGGACAACATCCTTTTGCAGAGCGTCACTTTCGACGGGGCTGTGCATCGCGGACGCGGGACGCCGCAGGCCGTGCGTTACCTGGCGGATGCGGCGGCGCTGGGGCGCGGGCTGGTCCTTCTGCACGGTGCGACGGGCGATGCGCGCTATCTGAACTTCGCCAGGCGAATCGGCGACAACCTGCTGCGCAGCTTCGCAGTGCAAGCGACCGATGCCATGCCCGCGGATGGCAGTGTCGCGCGCGATCTTCTGTGGGCCAGCACGAAGGATCCGGCCGCCATCGGCGTCTTTGCCCGTCGGCAGCAGCCCTTTGATGCGAACGTGCAGGCTGCTCGCTTCCTGATCGGGCTGGGCGATGCGACTTCGCGATCGCGCGCGGCCCGCATCTTGGCCGGCCTGTCCACGGCGTCGCGGCTGGCCGATCAAGGCTATGTGCTGGGCGAATATCTGCTGGCGCTGGATGATCTGGGCAGCCTGCGCTTTCGATCGACGTCACCGGTGCGGGCCAAGCCAGCCCCTGTTCCGCCCCGTCCATGATGTTTCAGATCCATGAAACAAAATGAAACGGGTTGAAACAACGGCGCGGCGCATGCCATCGTGTGAAGACTGAAAGCGCCATGACCAAGCTCAAGCCCGCACGTGCCACGCAATCCCCAGTTGTCCGCCGAGCTGCCGAAAAATCCGTCGAAGAACCGGTGGCAGAGGGCGGTCAGGCGACTAGCTTTTTCGGACTGTGGACGGCCGACGCGGGCATGCAGCGAACCTTTCAGATCGTGCGCAAGGCGGCTCGCAGCGATGTCAGCGTCTTGTTGCGCGGTGAAACAGGGACCGGCAAAGAGCTGCTGGCGCGCGCCCTGCACGAGCTATCCGGTCGCCAGCGCGGACCGTTCCACGCGATTAGCTGCGCCGCTCTGCCGGCCAGCCTTTTGGAAAGCGAGCTGTTTGGCCACGTGCGCGGCGCGTTCACCGGGGCCGTGCGCGACAACCCGGGCCACTTTCGCTTGGCCAATCGCGGCACGCTGTTTCTGGATGAAGTGGCCGAGATGCCGCTGGATGTTCAAGCCAAGCTGCTGCGCGTGCTGGAAACGCACACGGTCATTCCCGTTGGTGGGCAAGAACCGATCGCGGTCGACGTGCGCATTGTCGCCGCCACCCACAAGGCGCTGCGGGCCGAAGTGGAAGCGGGGCGCTTCCGCGCTGACTTGATGTACCGCTTGCGCGTTGTGCCGATCTTTATTCCGACGCTGCGCGAGCGCGGGCAGGACGTGCTGCTGCTGGCTGGCCGCTTTATCGAAGAGCTGAACGCACGTGGGCAGCGCCGCATCGATCGCATCGCTCCGGATGCGGCCCTGCGCCTGCGCCAGCACGACTGGCCTGGCAACGTGCGCGAGCTACGCAACGTCATCGAATACGCCTTTGTGATCGGCGAG
Organism: Polyangia bacterium; assembly: GCA_041908565.1. GTDB lineage: Bacteria > Myxococcota_A > Polyangia > Palsa-1104 > JAEUJZ01 > JAEUJZ01. The sequence continues at coordinate 23,303 of JAYRFD010000168.1, forward strand.
GGGCCCGAGCTAACCGTCGCGGATCTTCCTCCAGAGCTGCATGACGAGACGCTGCCTGCGGTCGCGCGTCCTGCCAAGACGAGCCCAACGGGCACAGTCGCCAATAGTGACAGCGAAGAAGCCCAGCGCATCCGCCAGGCCCTGCACCGCGCCAACGGTCACATCGGCGAAGCGGCCCAGCACTTGGGCATAAGCCGCGTCACGCTGTGGCGCCGCATCCGCCGCCTGGGCCTGCAGTCGTTGCTGCGCGCCCGTCGCAGCTGAAGCCGGGTCGTCTCGTTTCACAAGGCGCCTACGGCGACACGCGAGCCGCAAGCTGGCTGGCAGCGCGCTTGCCCGACTGGTACGCGCCGTGGACGGTGCCGGCTTGGTTGCGCTGCGTGGCCTCGCCGCAGAAGTACAGGTGATTTCCGACGGGAGCCGCCAGGATGTCGCGATCCGATTCCTTGGCGCCCGGCGGAACATAGGAATACGAACCCAAGGAATAGGGATCGGCGTGCCAGCGCGTCACCAGGGCCGCCGTGGGATCGGGAACCGTTGAGCCCAACATCTGCCGCAGCGATCGCAGGGCGGCATCGACGATCTGCGCGTCGGTTTTGGCTTCAAGCTCGCGCGCGGCGCGGCCGGCCACGAAGCCCAGCAGGGCGGGACGGCCGGTCAGGCGTTCCAGGTTGACGAACTGCGGGAAGTGGGTCGGCTCTGCCCCCATGCGTCCCAGCAAGCCAACCGTCGCAGGAATGATCGAGCGCGGCAGAAGCAGCGTGGCCTTGTTCAAGGTGCCCATGCCCAGCCGACCCACGACGGCCTGCTTGTCAGCGGGCAGGGGCGGTGAAAAGGTCACGTGCCCGGCCTGCAGCACGCCCAGCGGTAAGGACACGACGCAGGCATCGGCCGAAAGCTGCTGGCTGCGCGTGGTGATGCGGACGCCGCTTCCTGTCTGATCGATCTGCGTGACGTGTTGACCCAAGCGCAGATCCAGCCCAGCGGCCAGCGCATCAAGCACGCGCTGATAGCCGCCACGGACCAGGGCATCGTCGCCGCGCGGTCGACGATCGAGCTCTTGGCCGATGACGCCAAGCTCGTCCATGTCGGCGGCGGCATCTTGACCCAGCAGGGCGCAGGCGAAGTCCAGGCGCTCGCGATC
>JAYRFD010000169.1:0-4377 GCA_041908565.1 Polyangia bacterium
CTGGTACGGCTACGAAGCGGGCACCAATCGCCTGGTCCCCAAGACCGAGGTCTGGGTGCTCAAGCGTCGCGACGGCAAGGGGCACATCAAGCTGCAGCTTCTGCAGTACTACAAGGGCATGGCCGGCGGGAACTTCCAGCTGACGTGGAGCTACCTGCCATGATGGGCCGCGCCCTCTGTCGGTCTGTGGCGCTGGCGGTTCCTGCGCTGCTGTGGCTGTCGATGGGCGGCTGCGGTGTGCAGGCCGACCCCGATACGACCGACGACGGCGCGCGCGTGGGGAGCCGCTGGCAACAGATCCGTCCGACGGATGGCACGGGCTGGAACGGCAACGGCTACGGCATCCCTGCCAAGTCCTACGATCCACCCGGCGGTCACTTCCGCGTCTTCTACGTCGAAAGCGGCGAAAACGCCGTCGATCTGGCCGACGAAGCCCCGAAGAACGGCGTCCCTGATTTTGTCGAACTGGTGGGAGCCTCTGCCGAGGCGACCTATGCCAGCACCATCGTGCAGCGGGGCTTTCGCGCGCCGCTTGACGACAGCATCTATCACGACCGACCGGACTACGGCGGGGACGGCCGCTATGACATCTACTTGCGGCTGTCGGGCGCTGGCAGCGACGGCTATCGCGTCAGCGAGGTCTGCACCGATGGCACGCCTGCGACGGGCGGCGGATCGCCCGGACGCTGCGCCGGCTACTTCGTGATGAACCCCGGCTATAAGAACAGCCACTATCCCAGCGAGCGCGATGGCGTCGAAGTCCTGACCAGCCACGAGCTATTTCACAGCGTGCAAGATGCCTACAGCGCTGGGCAGTGGCGGACCTGGACCGAAGGATCGGCCGTGTGGAACGAGCTGCAGGTCTTCCCCAGCAGCGTCGGGACTTGGAAGGATTACCTGGGCTTTGTGCCGGCCTTTTTTCGCGAGCCCGAGCGGCCCTTCGATCAGAGCATGGGCTCGGGTCCGGCCGCCGCCTATGCCTATGGTGCCGCCGTCTGGGCCGAGTACCTTTCCGAGCGCTTCGGGCCGCTGATCGTGCGCCAGATCTGGGAACGCCTGGAACAGCCCGTCGGGGGCACCGTCCCGCATTTTCTGGATGTCACCGACGCACTGCTGCAGACCCGCGGCACGGACTTGAAGCAGGCTTGGATCGAATTTACGCGCTGGAACCTGCAGACCCGCGAACGGGCGACGGCCGGCCAGGGCTATCAGCGCGCGGCGGAATATCCGTCGGTGCGCTTTGAAAGCGATCTGCCGCAGGCGGACTCCGTGACCGAGAAAGACTACTTCGGCCTGTCGGCTCGCTACTTTCGTCTGCGCGCGGAAGCGACGAAGACGGTCTATGTCTCGCGCCTGGATCCGCTGGGCGAAGATGGATCGACGCTGTCGGGCCTGGTGGTCGACGCAAAAGGCAAGCCACGCGGCGGCCTTTTGACCTTGGATCCGCGGCAAGGCATCGCGCTGACCGGCGGTGACGAGCTTCTGATCGCAGTGACGGCGCAGGCGCGCGGAGCCAAGGCGCGGCGCATCGGGCTGACCCTGTCCAGCCGTCCCCCCGACGAGCCAGAGATGGTGCCGCCGCAAGGTGGCTGTTCGGCGGCACGATCGTCATCTGCTTCGTCGTCCGCTTCGCCGACCGTGCTGGCACTGCTCTTGTTCGGCTTGGCGTATCTGGTGCGCCGATCGTCCAGGCTGGCGGCCAGCGACGAGGGCCCACTTCGTCGCTAGTCGCGACCGCCGACGTCTCTTTTTGGGGGAGTGAGGGCCGGCTGCCGCCGGGCTTTGCACAGGCGTGCGATCTTCGCTGCGCGCAGCCTCGCTGCGATCGGATACGCTGGACCGGGTGTCTTGTGCTTTCGTTCGATCGTCCACGGGACCGGGGCGGCTGGCAGTCGGTGGGGGCGTGCGACCTGGGACGGTTCGTGCGGTGGCCAGCATCCATCATTCACTTTTTCCATATCGAGGAGGTTCCTGTGTCTGAGCACAGCAATCACAAAGGCGATGCGCTGCCGGTGCCCCCGGCCAACCTGAGCGGCAAGAGTGGGAACAAGGGGGCTTGCGTAGCCGAGACCGCCGACAAGCCTTCGCGACGTGAAGCGCTGCTTGTCGCGACGGGAGCAGCGGCTGGATCGGTGCTCGCGGGTTGTGGCGGGACCATGTCGTCCAGCCAGTGCATGGGGGATCCCCCAAGCACGGCGCTGATCGTTTCGCCCGCCGAGCAGGCCAAGCTGGACGCCGACAAGGTGACGCAGGTTGGCGTGACCTACGCCTTTGTCGTCAAGGACGCCAAGGGCTACCTGGCGCTGGACACACGCTGCCAGCACGCGGGCTGCCTAACCGCACTGGCCACGACCAAAGACGGCTTCATCTGCGGCTGTCACGGATCGACCTATGCCCTGGACGGCAGCGTCAAAAACGGGCCAGCCACCAAGCCGCTGCCGGTGGTGTCGATGTGCCGACGGGCCAGTGACAATGCCCTGGCCATCGACTTGAACGTAGTGCTTACCAGTCGCGATGGGCGCGTGACATAGCCCGCGCTTTATCGGTACTGTGATGGCGATTGGTCGCGCCGCGTCGCTGGACCGTCGCCAAGTTGCCGCTGGATGTCGCCGGTCGCCTTGCTCATGCAGCCTCCTTCCGAAACATCATCAAGCTTCTTTGTTGTCCCCAAGGCCGCGCGTCTGCGCTGGCTGGTGTATCTGCGCTGGCTGGCGTTGTCGGCGGTGGCGATTGGTCTTGCGGTGTCGCAGGTGGCGCAGCTTGACTGGGTGGCGCCGTGGCCGATCGCGGTCGCCCTGATCGGCGGGCTGCTGTACAACCTGGCCTTTCTATGGCGAGTCCGTCGCTTGGAGGAACAGTCGTCGACGCGGACACCCAGCGAGCGCGGACCCTGGCCCGCCAAAGAGACCGTCGATCGAGAGCTTGAACTGCAAGCGCTGGCCGACGTCGGTGCACTGACCCTGCTGCTTTCGGCAAGCGGCGGTCTGCAAAACCCGATCAGCATCTTTTACGGCTTTCACGTCGTGCTGGGAGCCATGCTGGGCGATCGGCGAGGCGCTCTGTTGGCGGCCAGCATGGCCAGCTTGGGCATCGCCGTCTTGGCCTTTTGTCAGCGCGGCGGGCTGCTGCTGTCGCGGACGCTGAACAGTCCTCCGCTTTGGCTGACGGCGGGAACGGCGCTGCTGTCGGTCAGCTGCTTGGCCTACTTTGCCGTCAGTGTCCTGCGCTTTGTCGAACGCGAACAGGGCCGGGCCGGACGCAACTATGAGCTTTTGCTGAGCGCGCTCGATCGCTTGCAAGTCGGGCTTGAGCTGGTGTCGGCCGATGGGCGGGTGCTTTTGGCCAACCAGCGCGCCGCCGGGCTGCGACCCAGCCCCACAGCGACGGGCCGCTGGCTGCCTCCGACCGGCTTGACGGGCGCCGTGCCGCAGCAGCCGGGGGCCAGCGCTCGCTTCGCCCACACCGAAGGCAACGAGACCCGCATCATCGAGCTTCTGATGCTAAGCGGCGGCGGTGGACGTGGACCCGAAGTTCGCGCCTATCTGTACGCCGATCGCACCGAGGCCACCGTCGATGAACAGCGCGCGATCATGCTCGAACGCTTGGCCAGCTTGGGCCGCGCCATGCAAGAGGTCGCGCACGAGCTGAACACGCCGCTGGCCAGCATCCAGACCCTGGCCGTCGATCTGTCGCATTCGTTGGCCGCGCATCCGATGGCACAAGCCGAAAGCGGACCCGACATGGCGGAATCGGTGGCGCTGATCGTCGACGAAGCCCGGCGCTGTCAGCAGATCTCGCGCGAGCTTTTGTCCACCGCTCGCCTGGGATCGACCAGCCCGGTGCGCACGGTGCTGGGCGACGTGGTGCGCCGAGCGACGCGGCTGACCTATGGCAAGCGGCGTGGCTTGGTGCGGCTGCATGGCGATCTGGATCTGGCCTGCGTGACCGACGGAGACCGCCTGCTGCAGATCCTGGTCAACCTGCTGCAGAATGCCAGCGATGCGTCCGAACAAGTCGTCGATGTGACGCTGTCGCGCGGCGAACAGGACGGCCAAGCGCAGGCCGAGATCGAGGTCCGCGATCACGGTCCAGGGCTGCCGCCGCAGGTCGCCTCTCGTCTGTTTGTGCCGTTTGTCAGCACCAAGCCGCCGGGGCAGGGCACAGGCCTGGGTCTTTACACCTGCGCTCGCTTGGCGCAGCAGCTGCGGGGTCAGCTGACGGTCGAAAATGTCAGCGGCGGGCTTTCGGGGGCCGACACCGGTGTGCGTGTGCGCCTGCGGCTGCCTCTTGACTCGCAGGACAGCGGCGGAGAGGCTAGCTCGGATAGCGAGCGCATCCCGTTTTCCCAACCCGCGCTGTCCAGCCGTTCGTGATGAC
>JAYRFD010000170.1:0-2215 GCA_041908565.1 Polyangia bacterium
CTGCGACAGCGATCGATTCTTGTCGGCCGGACCCAGGTTGTCGGAGTGACCGGCGATTTCAAGCCGAATGCTGCTGTGCTCGCGCAGCATGGCCACCGCGCGATCGAGGATCGGCAGCGAGCCCGGCGTCAGCACGGCCTGGTTCGGCTCAAACGCCACGCCCTCGATTCGGCCGGAAAACTGCGCGACCGCAGCCGGCAGCACGTCGGGACAGCCATCTTCATCTTCAAAGCCGTTCTTGGTTTCGGCCTGCTGCGGACAGCGGTCGAGGCGATCGATGACGCCGTCGCCATCGCTGTCACTGTCGGGGCAGCCGCCGTTTTCGCGCGGTCCAACGGCCGACGGACAGCGGTCTTCCGCATCGCTGAGGCCGTCTTGATCGCTGTCGGCAGGTGGCTGCATCGGTGCAGGCGCTTCGACGACGGGTGGCGGTGCGACCACGGGTGGTGGGGCGACCTCTGGCGGCGGGGCGACGATGGGCGCTGGCGGTGGAAGCGGCTTCGGCGCTGCTTTGACATCGAAGCGACCGTAAAAGCCCAGCAAGACCTCGCCCTCGGCGGTCAGTGGCTTCTCGATCGCTTGTGGCGCGACCAGACGTCCTTCGATACGCAAGCCCCAGCCGCGAACGAAGTCGATCCTTAGACCAGCCCCGGCGTGAAGTTCGCCAGCGACCGATGCGCGAAGCGGTGACGAAATGGTTGGCGTGCTGATCAGCGCGCCACCACCGGCCAGCAGGAACGGTCGCACGCGCCCGGTCAGGATGTTGAACAAAAGGTGACCACGCGCCGATAGCACGCCCAAGCGAGACAGGTCGTCCTTCGTGCTGGTGGGAATCATGACAAGCTCGCCTTCAAGTGCCAGGCGAGGAATGGGCACATATCCAAGCCGCAGACCAAACAGGCCGCCGTGGCGCAGCGTGCTGCCGTCGGTCTGTGGCTCGCGAAGGCTCAGCCGGTTGTCACCGCTAAAGAAGTGCGCCCCGGCGAAGATCTCCGCGTCGATCTCGGCGCGGCTGCTTGACTCGGTGGCAAGCAGCAGGCCCACTGCCGATAGCAAGCAACCGGAAGCACCCAGGGATGGCCATCGATAAAGAGACATCGGGACCTCCGTTGGTGCTTAGATGAAGTTCACAACCAGAGCGATCTCGGTCAGCGTGTCGAGCTTCTGGTTGTAGCGGTTGGGGTAGTCGGGCTTGAAGGGGAACGCCGTCGTCAAGCCCGGTGCGTTGTTGTAACGCAGCGATGCTGCGGCACGCAGGCTCAGCGCCTTCCACACCTTGGTCGTAAAGGCCAGCTGACCGTTGATCCGGCTGGCCGCGCCCGGGTCAACATCGCGATCGCCGATCTTGGCGACATTGAAGTTGATCAGCGCCTCTAGGTTGGCCTCGATCGTCGTGTGATCGGCCACCGACAGCACATAGCCCAGGTAGAGACGACCCGAGTGCAAGAGCAGGTCGGCCTGGAACATCGCCGGAATCGGATCGGGGGCGCGGAAGCGCGTGTAGTTCAGGTCGTAACCAAGTTCACCGCTGAGCAGGTGCATCTTGGTGTTGAGGATCTGCCGCGCGTAGCCGATCTGACCGCCGCCCATGAAGTCTTTGGATGCGGGGTAGTCGAGGCCACCGTTGACCGACAGGTAGCCCGAGTTGTTCTTGGAAAAGAAGCGGTCGTAGCGCAGCGCGGCAAGGAACAGCCCAGCTGTGGTCTTGCGCTCGCTGCCTAGCTCGGCATCGCTGCCAACCAGCTTGTCGCCGTCGAGATCGACGAGCACAGGCAGATCGCTGAGGCCATAGAGCCCCTTGGCATTGAAGGCGATCTTGTTGACGCCGTCGTTGCGCGAGACGGTTGCTCCGCCGCTTATGGTGGTCACGTTGGCGTTGCCAGTGCTGAGCGAAAAGCCCGCGGAGGCCGAGGCTTTCCAAGCGACCTGCTTCACTTCTTCGTGCTTGGCGAACTCTTGCTTCACTTCGGGGGCCTGCGCCCAGGCGTTCGGACCCAGTGCGCACAGGGTGCAGAACATCGCAGAGGAAGCAGCCATCATCGTTCGTAGGTGCATCGATTCGTCTCCCGGCCCTTTGCGGGCGGTATTTTTCTTCCCGTCCAGCGCACTGCAACGCAGATGCCATGCTTCGGCCAGCGGCGGCCGCGACGGAGACTGCCCAGCCAGAGGCACGAGCTGGGGCAGTTTGGCAGCGACCGGGGCAGTTTGGCGGACC
>JAYRFD010000171.1:0-3245 GCA_041908565.1 Polyangia bacterium
CGCGGCCTGCGCCACCAGCACCGAGGCCGCTGACTGCGACGCGTTTACGCGCGTGCAAGTGCAGAGCTGGGACAACTTCGCGCTGCAGCTTGGCGCCCTTTTGCACCCCGGCGGCGGCTTGCACATCGGCGCGCACGTTCGCACCGCGGTCAACCTGGGCACCAAGCCGATCACCGCCAGTGGCACCGTGTCGGCCAGCGAGCCCCCCAGCATCGCCGGCTTTGGCGTCGGCGCCGATCGCATGGAGGCGCGCTTTTTGGCCCGCCTGCCGTGGATTGCTCGATTGGGTGTGCGCTACGCCTTCAGCAAGTCCGGGCGCGAGATCGCTGACATCGAGCTCGACGGCGTTTACGAAAGCTGGGGCCAAATGGAAGGCAGCGACAATCAGCTGACCTTGGTCAACCCGCCCGTCTTGATCAACGGCGGCATGCCGATCGACATCCGCTTGGTGCACAACTACCGCGACACGTTCGGCCTGCGCTTGGGCGGATCGTGGCGCCAGCCGCTGTCGCAGAGTGCCTCGCTCACCCTGCGTCTGGGCGCGTACTACGACACCAGCGCAACCAACCCGGCGGACACCCGCATCGACTTCGACACGCTGTCGAAGATCGGCGGCACCGGAGGTCTGGGGTTTTCGCTGCGCGGCCTGACGCTGAACCTGGCCTATGCCTATCTGTATTCGCTGCCCCGCACGGTCACCGACGGCGCGCTGGTGCCGATCGACGGCCTGACCGGCAAGCCCTTGGCGATCGATGGCATGCCGGCGCCCGCCGTCAACAACGGCGACTACCGCGGTCAGAACCACATCCTGTCGTTGGGGCTAAGCATCGTCTTCGACGAGCTGGTGCGCGGCCCCGACTGGCTAAGCCGACGCGGTCTGTAGTCGCCGGGTTCGCCGACGCCGCACGCGCGGCGCGATGCTCCGCGTTACGTCAGCAGCACAATGCGATCGGCTTCGGGGATGTCAAGCAAGCGCCACAAGTACCAGCTAGCGACGCTGGCATAGGGGGAAAAGCGCTCGCCCACGCTCTGCATCAGCGTGGGCGCAGGTAGCTCGCTGTGTCCGTGCAGGATGCGGACGCCGTGCCGAATGCCCAGATCTCCATCGGGCCAAACATTCAGGCGGCCCAAGTAGAAGATCAGGAACATCTGCGCCGACCAGCGACCGATGCCGCGCACAGTGGTCAGCTGCTTGATGACGTCTTCGTCGGAAAGTGACTCCAGCGCGTCCAAGTCCAGCTCGCCGCGATCGACACGTGTCGCCAGATCGCGTACGTAGCCAAGCTTTTGCCCCGACAGACCACAGCCGCGCAGCGCAGCGTCGGAAATGCTAAGCAGCGTCGCCGGATCCGGCACGCCATCGCCGGGAAACAGATCGCGCAGGCGCCCAAAGATCGTCGATGCAGCCTTGGTCGCAAGCTGCTGAAAGACGATGGCACGTACCAGCGAGACAAACGGTCCTTCGCTATGTCCAATCGACAGCGTGCAAGGCCCGACTCTGTCGATGACGCGGTCCATGTGTGGGTGCGACTTGCGCAGGTGCGGCAAGGCCGCCGCGGGCAGCTTGATCGGCGCCGTGCGATACGTGCGCTGGCTGGCCTTGGCGGACGATCGCTTGCTGGGGGTCGGCTTGGCGGCTGCGATCGCTTTCGGAGCCGGATCGCTGGTGCGACTGCGCTTCGCAGCGCCGGACTTCTTGGATGTAGCTGTGGCAGCCACCTTTGCAGCGGCTTTAGAGGGAGTCTTGCGGGTCGATTTCTGCGGTCTTTTGGCAGGGGTGCTTGGCATGGCGCGACTGTAACAGCGGGCTCTGAAAACGGCGCACTCTCGTCGAGGCAACAGCGATATACTAGCTGCGATGGCGGGTCCTTCGGCACCACGCGAACGAGCAGCGACCTCGGCTGGACGTGCAGCGATGGAGCGTCGCTTGGTCGAGGATCACATCCCATTTGTGCGTTCGCTGGCCCGCAAGCTTCGCGACCACGTGCCGATGGTCGAATTCGACGACCTGGTCGGCTTCGGCATGCAGGGACTGATCGAGGCTGCGCAGCGCTTCGATGATCGACACGGCGTGGCGTTTACGACCTTCGCCTATTACCGCGTGCGGGGGTCGATGTTCGACGGCCTGCGATCGATGGGCTGGCTGCCGCGTGGGGAATATTCCCGCCTGCGCATGGAAGAACGCGCGTCGGCCCTGGCGCAGAACGCCAGCGATCGCAGCACCGAAACTCCTGCAGCGACGCCAAACAGCGACGGCGGTGTCGAACAGCGGGTGCGCGAGATCTCCAGCGCGCTGTCCGGTGTGGCCACCATCTTCGTGACGCTTTTGGCGCGCGAAGACGAACAGCAGCTACAGGATGAACGGGCGGCTCCACACGAACTGCTGGAGCGCAGACAGCTTGCCGATCGCGTGCGCCGCGCCCTGCGCAAGCTGCCCGACAAAGAACGCCGCCTGCTGGACCTGTACTACTTTCAGGATCAGACGCTGGAACAGGCCGGGGCGGCGATGGGACTTTCGAAGTCGTGGACTTCGCGCCTGCATGCGCGGGCCGTCGCCATGCTGCGTGACTTCTTAGAAGCCGAAGGGGTGAGCTGACGCCGCAGCGGCGCTCGGCTCACCCTGCAAAGCTCGCCCGCTCGCATCCGTCCGCGGCAGGCTCCGCTACCAGCGGAACTCGACGCGAGCCAAGATCGCGTGGCTGATGATCGTCGGGAAGGTGTCCGCCGCCGTAAACGGCTGCCGATCGGTGATCAGCGCAATCAGGCGATAGTCCGCCACCAAGTACAGCGTCCGCCAGGGGTTGAACGTGACCAGAAGGCCCACTTCATGCGTCATGCCGCTGCGCTTGCCGTAACACGCATTGAACGGCTCTAGCGCGTTGCATGGCTCATCGATGGCGGCGCCTGCACCGACGGGTCCCTTGTCCTTGCTGATCGCGGCCAGGTAGTTCAGGGTGACGCCGATGCGCTCGTTCCAGAAGTCGCGCCCGATGTCGAAGTTGATGATGTGGTTCAGCGCGCGGAAGTCGCCGATGAAGCTGTAGCTCAAGCTGCCGCGCAGGCCAGCGAGCGATCCGGTGTCGCGCAAGCCGATCGTGCCGTCGCCCGCAATGCTCTGCGCGTACTTGCCGTAGATGTCTTTGTCGCCGTAGACCGTCGGATCGCTGCCGCCGTTTACCAGGGTCCGGAAGCGGAAGCGCCCCTCGACAAAGCCACCCAAGCGACGGATCAAGCGCGCATCCAGC
>JAYRFD010000172.1:0-10872 GCA_041908565.1 Polyangia bacterium
GAGCTGTTCGACGAAGCCCTGACGGAATTTCAAGCGGCCTATGCCGCCCGTCAGATGCCGCTGCTTCTGGTCAACATCGGTCGCACGATGCAGAAGCTCGGTCGCCCCAAGGATGCGCTTGGCCACTACGAACGCTTCCTGCGCGCCGAGCCGAAGATCGACCCAGACACCAAGAAGCGCGTCGAGGACTACATCGCGCAAGTCAAGGCGCTGATGGACAGCGAGCCCAGCAAGCCCGATAAGCCGACGACCGCCCAAGCAACGCCAGCCGTCGCTGCGACGCCCCCGCCACCGGCGCCGCCGACGCCCGGACGCAACCTGATGATCGCCGGTGGAGCCGTCGCGCTGGTCGGTGTGGCGGGTCTTTTGACCGGCGTGGGCCTGTTCGCAGCGTCGAACTCGGCCTATCAGAGCTTCCAAACGACCGTCGACGAATTCGACAAGCTGGCGTTCCGCAAGCGAGCGCAGGATCTGGGCAATGGCTCTGTGGTTTCGTACATCTTGGGCACCGTGGCCCTTGGCACCGGTGGCGCGCTGATTGGCGTCGGTATTCGCGAGCTCTTGAACCACAAGAAAGCGCAGGCCAACAAGCCTGCCACGGACAAGCCGCAGGCATCGGCGGCCCTGGTGCCCATCGCCGGCGGCGGAGCCCTGCTTGTCCAGGGAGGCTTCTAATGCGTGCTCGTTCTTCGCGTCGCCTCTTCGCAGGGTTTTCGGCCCTGTGTCTTTCGATCCCGCTCTGGCTGGCTGGCTGCACGCTGTCGCAGAAGTTCGATGAGTGCGTGTCCGACGCGGAGTGCGGAACCAGCAGTGGGCAGAAGCTGTACTGCTCGAGCGATCACCTGTGCGTCTTGGGCCGCCCCAAGGAGCAGCTCTGCGGCGAGATCTATCCCGCCAATGCCCCCAGCAACTCCATCGTCATCGGCGCGATCGCCTTTACCGAAGACGGCAACGACGATCTGGTCGTCAAAGCCTGGAAACTGGGTATCGATCAGGTCAACGAACGCCGCAGCCCCGACCCGCCGCTGGCCTTGCATATCTGCGACGTCGGCAAGGATGAAAACGACGCGCTCAAGTCGATGCAGCTTCTGGCGCGCGAGCGCGGCGCCGTCGCCCTGGTCGGCCCTACGACTTCGGGACGGACCTTCGCGATCAAGGACGAGCTGATCCGCAGCAACATCCCGATGATGTCGCCGTCGGCGACCTCGCCCGAGATCTCGGCGCTGGGCACGCAGGCAGGTCCGGTGAACGGCATCTTTTATCGCGTCGTTCCATCGGATGCACTGCAGGGCCCCGTGTTGGCGAAGCAGATTCCGACCGCGGCCACGCCCCCCAAGCTGGCCCTGATGTACGTCGACGATCCGTATGGCACGGGACTCAAAGACGCCTTCTTGGCGGCCCTGCCCAGCCAAGGTCTGCAGTCGCCCGCGATCACAGTGAAGTACAACGAACCGGCTGCCGGGGTCGACCTGCCGTCGATCAACGCCGCCGCCGCCGGCATCATGGGCCAAAACCCCAAGCCCGACTACCTGATCGCCATCACCAACGTCTACACCGTGGATGTCATCAAGGCGCTGACGCTGCTGCCGACGATGGGGACTCCGTCGACGAAGATCATCATGGCGGACGGAGCGAAGAACGACAACACGCTGGCTCTGTCCAACATGGCGTACACGCCGTACACCGCGATGCAGGTCAATACTCACTTGGCGCGCATCTCGGGCACGGCACCGACGGTCGACACCGCCAACCAGACCAAGACGGGTGCGTATCAGAAGTTCGTCGACGACTACAAGCTTCGCTGGAACCAGCAGGACCCCAGCATCAGCATCTTCAGCGCGTATGGCTACGACAGCATCTTTGCCGTCGCGATCGCCATTGGTGCCGCTGGATCGGAAGTAACGCCAAGTCGCGTTTCGCAGATGCTGGGCCGCATCAACAAGATCGAAGCCTCGACGGGACGCTGCCTGGCCGATGCGATCGATGTCGCCACCAACAACTGGCTGGTGGTCGGCAAGACCAAGTTCCTGGATGCCAAGAACAAGCTGACCATGCGCGATGGCTTGGTGCTGCAGGGCGCGACGGGCACCATCTGCTTCACGCCGCACGGAGATCGCTCTGCCGGTCTGTACGAACGCTGGAGCATCAACCCCACGGCCATGCCGCCCCGCTTCGACAGCGTTCCTGCCAGCTAAGCCCGCTAATCGATTTTGGAGGGTCGCAGCAGCGGCCCCCGACACGCCGCCCAGCCTGCTAATTTAGCGACATTCCAGTTGGTTTATTAGCAGGCACGCCAGCCCAGAATCCAGCCCAACACAAACGCTGCTGGCGTCGCATACAGCAGCGCGCGCTGAGCCCGTCCACGGAACCCGGCGGCCACCAGTTCGTCTTCCAGCAAGTGATAAATGCGACGCGTCTCGCCCAGCAGCGCCTGCGCTGCCGCCGGTCCACGATCGATGCGGCTCTGCACGAAGCTCTCGGGACGGCCGCGCACCATGGCGCGCAGAATCAACAGCATCAGCTCATCGCGCAGGAAGGGCTCTGGAATGGCGTTGCGGCGCCCCAGGTAGTACTGGTCCATCCGCAGCGACGACGGAGACAGCGAACGCTGACTGTCCTCTTGCAGCAGCGTGACCAGCGAGCTCAAACGATCGGCCTCTTCGTGCTTGCCGGTCAGGATGTAATAGAACAATCCACCGACGGCGTAGATGTCGTGCGGCTCGCCCAAGCGACGGACCAGTTCGTACTTCTGACCGCCGACCCGCGGCCCCGGTGTGCCCTCGAAGAAAGCGAAGGCGCCGCCTTGCCCGTCGGGATCGACGCGGACGATTTCCAGATCATGATCATGCCGCGTGTCGTTCAGGTCCGAGATCAAGTCGCCCGGCAGAACCGATAGGTACGTGTTCCACAGGTTGGCCGGGACCGTGAAGCAGCTGCGTTCCGCGTCGAAGTCCAGGGCTTCGCTGACCCGTTCCTTGCGACGACGTGCTTCGGGCGACAGGTACGGCAGCTTGATGGCCGACGCGACCACGTCTTGTTCTTCGTACCAGCTGCGCGACAGCTCGTCTTTGTCGGCCAGACCGAAGTCGATGACCTTCAGGTCGAAGCTTGGAAACGATGCGCGACCTCGCAGGCGCTCGCGCAGCTCGCGCATGGCTTCGCCGCGCCAGTCGGTCAGGCCCGGCGCCCCGTCGAGCGCGTGGACCATGATGTTGTCCGGCGCCAGGTCTTTGTGGACGATGCGCTTGTCACCGTGCAGCCACGCAACCGCTTCGGCAAGCTGCACCATCAGGTACAGCTTCTGCAGAAGCACCACGCGCTGCGCCAAGAAGCCCTCGCGATCGGGAAAGATTCGTCGCTCGACGCGGCGCTTGACGGCCGCCAGCGTGCCGGGACGCTTGCTGGCCAAGGCGGAATAGGCGCCCGACGCGCCAATCTGCACCAAGCCCTGCTGCTGCAGCGCTGAGAAATCGGTCAAGCCGTGCTCGACCAGTTCCATCACCACGGCTTCGCGTTCGACGAAATTCACCAGCGTTCCGCGGCTGGCACGGGCTGGATTGCTGACGCAGCACGTCTTGGCCGGCGGTCGCAAAAGATCGGTGTGACGCTGCTGGATGTCCTCGCCCGAGATCTCGTAGTTGCAGCGACCGCAGTGCAGAAGCGGATAGTCGTGACCGGGGCGTTCCAAGCGACCCAGCGGCTGATTGCAGCCCTTGGGACAGTGCGGGACGTACAGCACGCCGCAGCCGCACATCGCCAGCGGGGGCAGGTGCACGATGTCCAGCGTGCGGATGACGTGCACCGTCGAGACTGTCGTCAGTTCTTTTAGAAGATCGATCTCTTGCTTGAACAGACGCTCGTCGGCCAAGGTGGCGTGGTCGTGCAGCACCTTGATGGCGACGGGACGAACATTGCGACGGGCGCTGCGCTGCCAGGCCTTGTAGACCTTGGCGAACTTGCCGCTGCCAATCTGCATCGGCACGTTCAGCCCTTCTTGGTTCTGCCTGGCCAAGATCTCGTAGCTGACGTTCGACTGCAGGGTCTGCGACTGCGTCAGTCTGCCGCTTACGGGAAGCGTCATGGATGCCGTCCGACCACTCTACAGGAGCCAGCGCCGCCGGGAACAGAGGAATCTCGACGCAGGGGACACCTGGTTACCCGCCGGGCTCTTCGCTGCCATCAGGTGCGCCCGTCGGGGCGGCGGGTTCTGTACCAGCGCTGGCGGGCGACTCATCAGAGCCTTTGCGCATCCGCAGCGACGGAGAGGCGTACTGAGCTTTTTCCCCCGGAGCCGAATAGTCGATCCAATAGGCGGCTCGGCTGCGCCCTACGTCGACGTGAATGAAGCCCGAGTTGGGGTAATAGCCGACGCCGACATTGTGATAGGTATCGCGCAGGTAATCGCGAATGGCTTCGATGCGCACGCCGTCGAGGCGGAAGTCGCAGGCAACCCCGCGCTTGTGTGCACTCTTCGGGTTGCCCTTCTTGCGGGCCACCGCCGGAGCACGATAGCCAGCGACGACAAAGATGTGCTTGCTGTGAAAGTGCCGCGCCGTCGAATACAGCACATTGACCAGACGAGAGCTGATGGCGTGGCGCTTCCCCGTGTGATGGCAGCGCAGAACGCGAGACACCGACTTCATCGCCTTGCCACCAAACCCGCCGCTCGATCCCGATGGATGCAGGGCCAGCGAGTCATGGGTCGTCAAGTGCTCTAGCTGAATCGTCGGACCAGAAGGTGCCTGGCTCTTCTTGTGCCGCGACGGGGTCTTGCTCGACGCGGCGCGGTGCGAACGAACAGGCGAGGCAGCGTCGGCCACGGATGCTGAGCCCAGCCATCCCGACCACAGCAGGCACAGGCAGAAGCGCCAGAGGATGTGCTGCCTTTTCACCATGTTTTCGGCGTACCAGAGTTCTTGGCGAGGGGCAAGGTTTTGCCAGGTGGCAGTGTGGCTGTCCGTTCACACGCCAGTGCGGCGAAGCAGCCACACTTAATATTCATGTTTTTTGTTTTCCGAGGGAAATCCTGCAGCTAGCCGGGTTGGTACTGCTTGGCCCGAAACTGGCTATGAACAGAAGGCAGGAGGAACGCCATGAAGACTCAGTCTCTCGCCATCAGCAGCCTGTTTGCCCTTGCGACCTTGACGCTCGGCGGCGTGAGCACCGCTCGCGCCCAGTACACGACCCCGGTTGCCCCGGTCGCTGGGCCCGACTACAACAACGACGGCATCCCCGATGACCAGTACGTGACCGAGCAGGGTGCCCCTTACTACTCGCCGGACACAACGGGCCAGGTCAATGCACAGGCCCAGTTCGGCTACTTCGGGCCGCACCCGATGCCGCATGACCACGGCGGTGGCTACTGCCAGGCAGGCGGCGCCCACGCGCACGACTTCCCGGTCTTCGACCGTCACCTGTTCCGAGAGTCAGGCGGCTATGCCTACTTCGTCGGCGACCCGGCTGACTTCGGCTATGCCAACACCACCTACGTCTATCGCGGGCATCACCCTCTGGATCCCTCGCACGGCGGTGGCTTTTGCTACATGGACTGGGAACATCGCCACTGGTTCGCCCCCTTCTCGGTGAGCTTCACCTTGAACACGGGAGCGTATATCTGGGGCGGCCTGTGGGACGCGGCGTACTACTCCAATCGCCCGTTCTACACGAACTACTTCGGGGGCTACTACCGCAACTACTACCTGGGCGGCCGCTACTTCAGCTATCGCCCCTCGCACGTATACGGTGGCTGGGGCTGGCACCGGCCGATGGCCCGCCCATATGCCTACGGCGTTGGCTGGCAGCGTCCGGTGTATGGACCCCGTCCCGTGTACCACGCGCCGGTCTATCGCGCGCCCATGCACCAGGGCCCGATCTACCGAGCGCCGATGCACCAAGGCCCGATCTATCGCGCGCCCATGCACCAAGGCCCGATCTATCGCGCGCCCATGCAGCAGGCGCCGGTCTATCGCGCGCCCATGCACCAAGGCCCGATCTATCGCGCGCCCATGCAGCAGGCGCCGATCTATCGCGCGCCCATGCAGCAGGCGCCGGTCTATCGCGCGCCCATGCAGCAGGCGCCCGCGTTTCGGGGCGGCTTCCACCAGGCAGCCCCGGCTGGTCACTTCCGCCGCTTCTAGTCGCGACCACTCAGCCAGCCTTGGCTGAGTCCAGCCCACCGCATCCCGCCCCCCTGGTTTTCTACGTTCTTACTTCGACCCTTTCGTCGGCCCCAAAAGACCCCGCGCCAACGCCAGCACAGGGCGCAGCGCACGCCGGGAAATCTCGCGCAGCTCGTCGCTGTCCGCGATCACGGTTGCCAGCGACGGGCTGACCGAGTAGTAGCTCGCCACCGCCAGCTGTCCGATGGGATGGGTCAGCAGCCGTTCATCGCGGAAGCGCCGCAGCATGTCGACTTCTGGCGCCAGCTCTGACCCATAGGCCGCCGTCGCCACAAAGCACCCGCTTAGGGTGTAAAAGTTGGGGTTCTGGGTGTCCGCTTCCGTCGTCACGATGGGACCCGCAAGTCCGCAGCGATTCACGGGTCGAACCGCCACGTAATACTTGGTGCGCGCCGACAGGCCCAGAATCCTCGTCGACACCTTGCTGCCTGGAGGTCCCAAGTTGGTGGCCGGGGCCGGCGAAGCGCGATCCCAGTTGTCGCTGGTAATCGGCATGCCCAGCTGATAGCGCACTTGATAGGACGATGCGGGCGGCCCGTCGGGAACCTGGAAGCGCAGCGTCAGCGTCGCATCCGTCACATCCGCGACCTCAAGCGCCGTCGGAGCCTGCGGCATCTCGCAGCTCCCCGGCTCGCAGGGCGATACGCTGACCTTCACGCGCCAGCTGCCGTTTTCATCGGATACGACCTTCAGACGGTCCGCGCCAGAGCCTCCGCTTTGGCTGATGGTGCTGTCAGGCGCGTTGACGACCCCGGTTCGCCCCAAGCGATCGGCGTACCCGGCGTAGTCGATTGAGGTGGCGATGCGCCCGCTTTGATCCAAGCGGAAGGGAACTTGGTACGCGACGGCGGGCTGTCCGATGTAGTCCTGCCCCAAGTGATCCCATTCGGCATTGATGTCTGGCTTGCACTGGCCCGGCGGGTAATAGGCGTTGAAGTCGCCTTCGATGTTGGCTTCGACCCACATGACGTAGTCACCATCGGGAACGTCGGCGTTGGTGAACCAGCGCACCGGCGGATCAAGCACCTTGCCATTGGGCGGAGTCGCCGCCGAAATGGCCGCCACATCGTTGTCGTTGCCAAACTTCAGCACGTCGCTGTTGTCGCTGCCGCCTTGGATCTTCAGGTCGGCTCGCGGTGGGTACACCGACGTGTAGCCGGGCGCGTACCAGCCCTTGCTGCCGTAAAACGATGATGCGCAGCTGACGACATCGACGCCGCCGATGTTCTGCGTCTTCTTGCCGGAGGGCGAACAAAAGTACGGCTCGTCCGACGAGACGGGGAAGTGATAGGCAATCGTGCGGTCGTCGTCCGAAGAAAACCCGGCAAAGTCCTTGGGACACGACGACAGCGTCGGGTTTCCCGGATCGTACTTGCTGGAACAGCGCCCACCCATGACGACCAAGCCATAGGTCTTGTTGCGACGATGCGCCCAGATCGGCAGCGTGCTGGGTCGACGCCCATACGGCCAGCGGAAGTGGCTCTTTAGCGTGTCGAGCCCCGGACGGTTGCCGATGCCGTACAAGCCCACGGCGCGCGTCAGATACAGGTCTTTGCGGAACTTCCCGTCGGTGGATTCGACCCAGACGGCGATCTGCGGGCTCAGCTCCTCGCGCCCGCTGGCTGTGGTCTGTTTGGGGAAGCCCTGGGGCTGAAAGCGCACTTCAACGACGCGACACGTCGGATCGACGGCCCACGCCGACGACACCGCCGCGGCGGCCGTGCCCAGCCCACAAGCTGCTGCCAGAACCAACGACGAACGACGATCTCGAGAGCGCTGCATACGTTCAGTCTGTGACATCTTTCAATTGGATGGTCAAGACGCTGTTCCTGCGTCAAGACCGCCCACAGCGATTGAACGACATCACAGACGGAATACCCCGGATCAGACCGGGTCTAGGTCCGCCGATAATCTGCTGCACGATCGGGGACTTAGCGACGCAGCGCTGCGCTTAGTTCCTGGCGAATGATGTCGGCCAGCTGATCGGGCCCAACCGTTGGTGCCGCCGGAGCAGCCGCAGCGGGCGGAGCGACGCTCTGGACCGCTTTTACACCGCGGGACTCTGGACCCAGACCCGCCTTGCGACGGGCTTCCAGAAGCGCCGGCATCATCGTCGCTGGCAGCGGCTTGACTCCGCCGATCGGCAGGGCCAAAAGCGCAATGCGCGCCAGGTGCTCGACCAGTTCCAGGCGCAGATAGGCTTGTTCGACGCTATCGCCCCAGGCAAAGACCCCGTTTCCTGCCACCAGCACGGCGTCGTATTGCACGACGTACGGGGTCAGCGCAGCGACGGCGGCCCCGCCCGGCGCCGACAGCGGCACCAGAGGCACGCTGGGCCCCAACGAGACCACAGCTTCGGGCAAAAACGTCTCAAGCGCTCGACCGCAGGCCCCAAGAGCCGTCGCATGCGGCGCGTGCGCGTGCACGACGGCCTGAACATCGGGGCGCGCCTTGAAGACGGCAAGATGAATGGCCATCTCGGAAAAGACGCGATTTCGCCCAGCGACGACAGCGCCGCCAGCGTCGACGATGACCAAGCTGTCAGCGGTCACATCCGCCTTGGAAAACGCCGTGGGCGTGGCCAGGAAGCGGCCGTCGGGCAGGCGAACGCTTAGGTTGCCGTCGTGGTTGGCGACCCAGCCGCGGCTGTGCATGCGCTGGCTGGCTTCGACGATCTGCGAGCGTAGCTTTGATTCACTCATGCGCGACGACCTAGACCGCCTCGTGCAGCGTCACGCGATCGACGATGCCGACGATCAGCGAACGAATCGGGACCTGGGCGCCCATCTTCAGAAGCTGACGGACGCCGTTGCCTTCTTGCATCACCAGCACGATGTCTCCGACCCCGGCTTGCGCGTTGTCGACGGCCAGAAACGATGATCCGCTGTCAGCGCCGCGTTCATCGACGGGCTGCACCGCCAGCAGCTTGCGAGCGTGAAACATCGGATGCTTGGCCGTCGCGACGACGGTTCCCACAACGCGACACAGCTTCACGCGACACCTCCGCCCGGACGGGACGCCGATTCCTGGGCGAACAGCTCTGGCGGAGCCGCACGCTTGGCCAGCGCCACATCGTCGACGATTCCAACGATCGCCAGGTCCACGGGCACAAACCAAGGCTCAAGCGCCAAGGCTGCTTCGCGCGAACCGACGGTGTAGACCAGCTCTCCCGGACCGGCGCGAACCGTGTCGACCGCGACGGCGGGACCGCCCACTGGCCCCTGCGCATGATCCAAGGGCTGCACAAGCAGGAACTTCGCCCCCTCCAGACCTTCGTACTTCTGGCTGGCGACGACGGTGCCGATGACACGGGCGAGCTGCATAGAGGCGCACATTAGGCGACTGCCGCCGCGCGCGTCAATCCTCTGTGAACTCTGCGGCAGTCTGCCGCAGTCTGGGGCGGTCTACGTCCGCTGTCGGCTGCCCCGGCGACTGGCCCCGGCGACTGGCCCCGGCGACTGGCCCCGGCGACTGCTCTGGCGCTTGACGAAGCCGGCAGCGCAGTGCGACGAGATGGGCACGTGGCTTCACAGCGTTCCCAAGCGCACAGGACAGCGGCGAATCGCCCGCGGCTTCTTTTGATCGACAACTACGACTCGTTCACGTTCAACTTGGCGCAGGCCCTGTCCATCGTGGGGGCCGACGTCGAAGTGATCCGCAACGATGCGCTGCCGGTCGAAGACGTGCTGCAGCGACCGTTTGCCGGCCTGGTGATCTCGCCGGGGCCGGGACGCCCCTGCGACGCTGGCATCTCGCCCGCTTTGCTGCGCGCCCTGCTGCACGAAAAAGCCGATGTGCCCGTGCTTGGCGTCTGCCTGGGACATCAGCTGCTGGCCGAGGTGTTTGGCGGGCGGGTCGAACGCGCGGCTCGCCCGGTCCACGGCAAGATCTGGCAGATCCGGCAGACCCTGTCTGTGACGGACGGTGGCCCTGAAGATCAAGACCGACTGTGGCAGGGGCTTCCCACGAGCATCGAAGCGACGCGCTATCACTCTCTGGTGGTGGCCCCGGACAGCCTGCCCAGCTGCTTGCGCGTCAGCGCCTGGAGCGCAGCCACCGCCGGAGAGCCCGCCGAGGACCGCGTGATCATGGCCCTGCATCACCGCAGCCGCCCTCTGTTCGGCGTGCAGTTTCATCCAGAGTCGATTGGCTGTCCGCAAGGTCCGCGGCTGCTGCAGAACTTCGTCAGCATCTGCCGCGACAGCCTGCACGGGATGGATGGGATGGATAGGAAGCTGGCGAAGAACGTCGCCGAAACACGGTAGGGATTGGGCAAGCGGGCGCTCAAACGCCCGCTTCGCAAACGGCAGGTCGCGACGGAAGCTAGGCGCCTTTGACGCGCTTGAGCTCCGACAACAGCTCGGGCAGCGCCTTTTCCCACGTCATCACCAGCCCATAGTCGGCCAGCTGGAAGATCGGCGCCTCGGCATCCTTGTTGATGGCGACGATGACCTTCGAGCCCTTCATGCCGGCCAGGTGCTGGATGGCGCCCGAGATCGCGACCGCGATGTACAAATCGGGGGCCACCACTTTGCCCGTCTGACCGACCTGCAGATCGTTGGGGACCATGCCCGCGTCACAGGCTGCTCGGCTAGCGCCCATGGCGGCCCCCAGTACGTCGCAGATCTGTTCGATTTGGGCGAAGTTCTTCCCCTCTTTCATGCCGCGACCGCCCGAGACCACGATGCGCGCC
>JAYRFD010000173.1:0-6805 GCA_041908565.1 Polyangia bacterium
GGCGGTTTGCGCAGGGCCCGGCCGCGTAGTTGGGACCGACACGACGGTCTGCGCAGGGTTTGGTTGCGTAGTGGGGACCGACACGACGGTCTGCGCAGGGTTCGGCCGCGTCGCTTGAACCGAAGGGAAGCGTCTCGCAGCTTCGGCCCCCGTAGCCGCCGTCCCCGAGAGGGTCTGTGTCCTTGGCGACTGCGCGGGGGGGGATTCGGGCGGTCGGCTTAGGTCGAGGTGTTTAGAAACACGCTGTTGCTGCTGCCGGAGTTGTTGGGCAGAGCCAGATCCGGTTTCTTGTCGCCGTTGAAATCGCCCACGCGTAGGCTCCAGCCTCCGCCGGCGCCGGTGCCGGTGCCGGTGCCGGTGCCGGGCCTGGTAGGTTCCGTCGCCTTTGCCGACCCCCGCGTGTTTCGCACACAGCCCTTCGCGCCAAGCCCAACCACCACACCCGCGCCGGACGGGACAGGATTCCCCCGAGAGGGACACACAACCCCCGCGCGAAACCTCCGAGCAAATTCCCGCAATTCCTGCGGGGCATGCGTATCCACCCTGCTGGGCCCGCACGATACGCTGTCCTGGGATGAGTCGTTTGCTGTTCGTCGGGCGCCGCCCTTCAGCGGCCGCGCTGTTGTTTTGGGGGCTGGCTGGCTGCGCACGGCCGGACGCCTTGCCGCACAAGTCCGTCGTGGGGCCCGTTGCTGCAGATTGCCGATCAGAGGCCGGCCGGCCGCCGCCGGGGACCGTGGACGCGGCGATGCGCACGGCGATCAACCCGCTGCTGTCCCAGCTGAGCCTGGTGCTGTTTCATGACCCGCGCCCCACCGATGACGACAGCCGCAGCGAGGAGCTAGCGCAGACGGCGGGTCGGCTGGCGGCCTGCTTTCTTCACATCGCGCAGCTACGGGCCCATGTGCCCGAGGCAAGTCCGGCGGGAACCAGCGCACCGGACTTCCACAGCTACAGCCACTTGGCTCGCGACAGCGCGCTGGCGCTGCAGCACGCCAGCTGGGTGCGCGATCGCCGTGGGCAAGAGCACTGGTTCATGCACCTGAAGGAGACCTGCCAGCACTGTCATGATCGCTATCGACCGCCGCAGTCCTCCCTTGAGCGGCTCGAAGCTGCCGGAGGCCGCTAATGCGTTTGGCAACGCAGATTTTCGTCTCGGGTCTGTCGACGGCGCTTTTGTGCACGCTGTTTGGTAGCTGGCTGCTTGGCCAACAGGCAGAGCGCAGTGCAGAGGCGCTGCTTGACGGACAGCTTCGTGTCGGCGAGCAGTCGCTGCGCCGGCAGTGGCAGGTCCAGCGCGAACAGCGGTATGCGGTGTTTGAGTCCGTCGCCAAGCAGACCTTTCTGCGCGCGTACTTGAGCGCAGGAGATCGCGACCAGATGGCCTATTTCGTCGGCTTGGCCAAGCAAAAAGGTGCCGACGTGGTTGCGATCAGCAACCAAGCCGGTGAAGTGCTGGCCAGCGAGGGCCCCGAAGGAAAAGGGGTCGTCGAAACCCTGCGCCGCGCGGACTGGCCAAAGTATGGGGACTTCCTGGCGCTGCCTCGCACTGCGACAGGAGGGACGCAAGACGCTCTGTTTGATGTGCAGCGGCTGCCGATCGGTGAGCCACAGGCTGTCGGTCATCTGTGGGTGGCTCGCCGCGTCACCGAAGAGACGCTGCGGCAAGAGGCAGGGCCCGTCGGTGTGCAGGCTGGCTTGGCCTGGGGCGATGTGCTGGTGTCAACGCTGGCACGCGGCTACGACCTGACGGCCGACGACCTGCGCAGTCCGCAGGCCAGAGCCATGCGCGAGCTACGCGGGCAGTTTCGCATGCAGCTTGTTCCGTGGTCGGCGGGCCTGCTTTTGATCGCGGTGCCGCTGGCTGTGGTGAAAGCCTTCGCCGCGGACCTGCTGCGGCAGATTGCGCTGGTGCTGGTGATGTTGCTGGCGGCGACCATCTTGGTGTCATCGCTGACGCTGAGCAGCATCGCGCGGCCCCTGCGTCAGCTCAGCCAGGCTGCAGAAAGTCTGGGGGCCGGTGACCTGCAGACATGCCGGGCCCAGTGTGCCGCGCTTCAAGAGCGCGGCGATGAGATCGGCATTATGGCCCGCACGCTAGAGACGGGCGCCAAGCGCCTGGCCGATGTCATGACGGTTGGACAGGAGCTGGCCGCCAACCTAAACACCGCCGTCTCTGCGCTGGACCAGTCGGCGACGGCTGTCGAGAGAGGCGCCAGTCGTCAGGAAGAACAGATTCGTGAAATCGTCGGGGCACTTTCGCCCATTCAGGAAAAGCTAGAAAGCGCGCAGCGGGAACTTTCGGATCTGGCCAGCAACGCGCTGTTCTTATCGCTGTCGATCAGCTCGTATGAATACAGCTCGCCACAAACAGCGGGGTCTCGGTTGTCGCCGGCCAGCAACGGTCAGACTGCGGCCGCCAAGCGGTCATCGGCGCCGGCAACGCCGCAGATGATTCGAGCGCAGTTTGCCGATCTACGTCAGGGGCTGCAGCGTGTCCGCGATATTCAGGTCGAGGGCCAACAGAAGAGCGCGGTAGTTGGCACGATCAGCAACGAGATCGGCCACGTCGCCAAGCAGCATGCCGGTCAGGCCAAGTCGCTGCTGCAAGCGGCTGAGAGGCTGCGCAAGGACACCGGCAGCTTGCTTGATCTGCTGTCGCGCTTGCAGGTGCAGACACGACCGAGCCGGACGCAGTCTGACTTCGGTCTGTTGAGCTCCGGGGCGTCCGGCGAATCCGCCACCAGCGAGTAGCGCGTGCGAGGTCTCTATGCCTGAACGGCTCTGCCATTTTTCAGATGTTGTGCCTCGTCGCGCGCGTGGCCTGCGCAGGCTCCTGGGCGGGCGGGCGGTCTGCGGTCTTTGCGTCGCCCTGCTGCTGAGTGCGGGGGCCTGTGGATCG
Source organism: Polyangia bacterium (assembly GCA_041908565.1). Classification (GTDB taxonomy): domain Bacteria; phylum Myxococcota_A; class Polyangia; order Palsa-1104; family JAEUJZ01; genus JAEUJZ01. The sequence goes on from JAYRFD010000173.1 coordinate 2,903, forward strand.
TCGAGGGCGCCGCAGCGTCTTTTGTCGGGCATCACGCAGGATGCGATCAATCAAGGGCTGTACAAGCCTGCCGATCTGTTTGCGTTGGGCGAGCGGGTCTTCGATCACGCGTTTTCTTGCGCCGAAGGAGCCGGACTTCGTCGCAACGGCGCCTGCGTCTTTGATCGTGTACGAGGCCCCGAAGCGCAGACCTGCTTGGAGTGCCACAACAGCCCAGTCGACGATGGCGGCGGCACGCTTGCCACCAACGTGCTGCGCTTGTTTGACCCGCCAAGCGGACGCTTTGTCGAGCGCAATCCTCCGCACCTGTTTGGGGTTGGCTATGTCGAGCTCTTGGCTGCGGAGATGACCCAGGAGCTACAAGCCCAGCGCGCGCAGGCCCTGGCCACGGCGCAGCAAGGTGGCGTTGCTGTGCAGGTCACACTGCACGCCAAAGGGCTCGACTTCGGCCCGCTGCAGGCCAGTCCCGACGGGCGGAGCGAGTACTTGGGCAGCGCTGTGCACAGCGACTTGGTTGTGCGGCCCTTTATGGCCAAAGGACTCGACGCCACGCTGCGCAGCCAGAACCTTGGCGCGGTGCTTGGGCACCTTGGCATTCAGCCAACGGAGCTGGTTGGCACCGATACCGATCCGGACCAAGACGGGGTCCACAACGAGCTAACCGTCGGCCAAGTCTCGGCCTTGGTGGGGTATCAGGCCCTGCTGCCACTGCCCTCCTACATTCCGCAGGACGGGCTGGCGGACCTGGGGGCACAGCGCTTTGTCGACGTCGGCTGTGCCGACTGTCACACGCCCCTTTTGCGCTTGGAAGAGGCCCGCTACTGGCTGGCCGACCCGGCGCAGCCAAGCCACGGCATGCTGTTGGACTTGCCGCGCGATGGTCAATCGCCACGTGGAGTGCGGCTGGGCGTGCCAGGCCCCGTGCTGCTGCCGCTTTTTTCTGACCTGCGGCGACACGATCTAGGGCCAGAGCTCGCCGACGCCCGCGACACGCCCTTGGCTCGTACCCCCATGGACTACCTGTTGCCGGCGGATAGCGCGGTCGATCCGAGCCTGCCCGTGGTGCCGCGGGCGCTGTTTGTTACCCCTCGCCTATGGGGAGTCGGGTCGACCGCACCCTATCTGCACGACGGCCGCGCCACCGATCTGTGGCAGGCCATTGCGGCCCATGGCGGCGAAGCGGCGGCAGCGCGGGATTCGTTCTTGCGTCTTGCCGCCAGCGAACAGCAGAGCATCGTTTCCTATCTGAAATCGCTGCAGCTGCAGCACGGCGCTGGCTCTCTGCGCAGCGGTGGAGAATCCTGATGCGCTTCGTCATCGGGCTGGTGTCGTTGGGCTTGCTGCTGGTCCTGCATGTGCCGCGTGCGTATGCGGTGCCGCCATTTGCGCGGACCTATGGCCTGTCATGCACCACCTGCCATGTCGGCGGTCCGGAAAAGCTGACGCCGTTTGGCGAGGCCTTTCGCGACAACGGCTACCGCATCCCCGGTGACGCAGAAGCGTTCGTAAGCAGCCCGCCTTTGATCCTGGGTCGCCCCCAGCTGGACGGGCAGCCTGGTGCTTGGCGGACGCAGATTCCGTCGGGCGAAATACCGGCCACCGCGCCGCTCTCGGCGATTGGCAAAGCCAGCCTGGATCTGACCATGCCGCAGGGGGACCTGGCGGGGCCGCCCACGCTGTCGCCGAATGCCGTTGCCGAACTTGTAATCGGCGGCAGCCTGGGGCGCCACCTGGCGTACTTCGGGGCCATCGAAGCCAGCACTCACGGTGTCGAACTGGAACAGGCGTTTGTCGTCGCGCGAAGCCTGTTTGAACGCTGGCTGGGGGAAGCGTCGCTGAACATCAAGGTGGGCCAGATGAACCTGGACCTGTTTGCGGTGTTGCCCAAGCGACAGCGGTCGGCCCTGTTGCCCCTACCAATGCGGCTTTCCGTCGGGCGGGATGGCTTTTTCTTGGCCAAGCCAACCGCGGCCTTGGAGCTGTATGGTCTGTTGGCGGGGCGCTTGAAGTGGGTGCTTGGGGTCGCCAATGGACAAAAACAGCTCGACGATGTGCAGACCCGGCGCGACTTCTTCGCTCGCCTCGCGGTCAAGATCGGTGGCCCACGACTTGATCTAAAGGGCACGCAGCGTTCCGACGGAGCGCCACATCTCTTGCTGGGCAGCTTGGCCTACGTCGGGGTGGCCCACTTCGTTCCGCCGCGGCCAGAGTTTCCGGTCGACAACGAGATCCTGCGCCTGGGCTTCGATGCCCGCTTCCGGGCCCAAGGCTTGGACGTGCTGGGCCACGTGGTGCTGGGCCAAGACAGCAACCCGGATGGCCTGGGCGATGCCATCCGCCATGCCTCGTGGGCCCTCGGCTTGGAATATCTGATTACCCCGTGGTTCCAGCCGCTGTTGCGTTTTGAAGAAGCGTATTTCGACAGTGCGCGCCGCCCGATGCAGCGCGATCTGGTGCTGGGGGTCTCGTTCTTCGTTCGCACCAACTTCCGCCTGCGCTTGGAAGGACTGGCGGGGCTCAACGACCGAACCCCACATCGGGCGCTGGTCGATCTATTGGTCGCCCTATGACGAAGCAAATACCGCAGCCTGTTCATCCGTCCCTGCGATCGACCCCGATGCGCACGGATCAAGACCATGGATGTGAGCGTTGCCCGGAACAACCGCCGCGCGAACACCCAAGCAGACAGGATCCGCGCAGCCGACACGGTCCACCGCAGGTCTTGCTCGGTGTTCCATGCCCCGCTCTCATTCGGCTCCCCGCGCTCGCCCATGCGAGCCGGTTCAGTCGTGGAGGTCTCGCTATGCGCAGCTGGTTTGCCCCGATCGGCCTGTCCTTCGCGTTTTTCCTGGCGGCGGTTCATGCTTCGCCCTTGCCACAAGCGCCAGTCGGCTCCTCGCCGCCTGCGGAACCAGCAGCCCCATCGCCTCCAGGCCCGAGCCCCAACCCTCCCAAGAGCTCGACGGCCCCGGCGCCCGCCGCGCTGTTCACAGTTCGCGGCACCCTGCGCAGCGAAGATGGCAGCGTGCCCAAGCAAGCTGCGGTCTTCCTTGAAGGGATTGCAGCCAGCGCATTGGGCATTCCCAAAGAACCGCTGCTGATCTCGCAGCGCGGCGCACGCTTTCGGCCTGACTTTGCCGTCGCGGTGGTTGGGCAGCCAGTCGATCTTCCCAACGACGATCGAATTGTTCACAACGTGTTTTCCGTTTCGCCGATCAAGAAGTTCGATCTTGGCCACTACGGCCAAGGCGAAAAACGCTCGATCCGCTTCGACCGCGCCGGTGTCGCTGAGCTGTTCTGCAACATCCACGAGACGATGCAGGGCGTCATCCTGGTTGTGCCTTCCCCTCACTTCTCGCTGGTTGGCGCCGATGGCAGCTTCAGCATCGGCGGCGTCCCCAGCGGCAAGTACCAAGTTGCCGCCTATGTTCGCAGTGGCGCCCTGACCCGTACCCCCATCGCGATCGGCAGCAGCGAACCCACCCCCCTTGTGCTGACCCTCCCTGCGAAGTAGGAGGGCTCTGCCGTCGGTCGCAGGGGGACTGCGGCTCGCCGCCGCAAGCCTGTGAGGAGAGAGGGAGAGGGAGAGAGGGAGGACCGGAGAGGGGAGAGGGGGAGGCTTAGGCCAGCAGAGCCTTGATCACCTTGCCGCCCGTGACATCGGTGGTCAGCTGCGCATCGCTCAACCCGACCGCCGTCCCGATGGTCTTACCAAGCGCCGCCAGCCCGTCGTTCATGGTGATGTCGCCGGTGGCGCCCGGGGCGCCGGTGGTCGAGTCAAACGGCGTTGCGTTGTACTCGTTGTTCTTGATCTCCATGCCGCCGATGACGCCCGCCTTGATCGGCTTGCCGATGAGCACGGTCACGTGGTGGGTGCCCCAGTGATCGCGGCCCGTCGTGCCC
>JAYRFD010000174.1:0-2128 GCA_041908565.1 Polyangia bacterium
CGACGGCTTGATGAACTGCTCGCTCAGATTGTCGATCCGCTCGCGACTTGTGAACGACAGCGCGGCCTTTTCTTCGTCGCTGCTGACCTCGACCGCCAGCTGCTCAGCTTCGCCTTCTTCATCGTCGTGTCGTTCGCGACGCTGGTCGGTGATCACCTTGTCCCCGGCCTTGCCGACCGCGTGCTTCTGGCGTCGCTCCTCTGCGTCTTCTTCGCTCCACTCGGTCTCCCACCACAGCAGCCCGGCGGATCCTTGCTCCTCTCGCTGATGTAGCTCGCTCTTTTCGTGACTCTTGAGGGTCACGCCCGGCGCAAGCTCCTCGCCAACATCGGCCCCGGCCAACAGCCCCGCATTGAGCAGATCCGCCATCTTTCGGCGTTCCTCGCGCGCTGCTTGCAGCGGCCCGGCCACAAAGTGGCGGAAGGGCGAAAGGGCGATGCTGCCGGCGTCACCCGCCGCGCGACCACTCTGCAGAGCTTCCAGCTGCTTGACCTCGCGGTCTTTTTCCTGGAAGCCACCCAGGGCCCAGCTGGCGATCAGACCGTCCTGTTGGTCGGCGCCTGGAATCAGCCCGGTCTCGACGAAGCGCTGCACCTGTTTGGCGGCATCGGGCCCCTTGGCCGACCACTGCACGGCCTGCCCGTTGACTTCCTGGGTTGTGAGCTTCTCTTCCGCATCGGCGAGCAGGATATCGATCCCCGCCGTCACGCTGTCCTTTTCGTACTCACTCTGGCGAGCCTGCACCGTGTACTCGTCACCGGCGCGGTCGATGTCGGTGCCGTGGCCTTGTCCCGCTTCGTGCTTGGCTTCCAGCTTGGCGGACGCAATCAGCAGATCGGCGCCCAAGCTGCCGCCGAACGTGTGGTTGCCGTCGTGATCGAACGAATAGCCTTCCCGATCCGCCATCGACATGACGTCGACGTCGGAAAGGGCCTGCGGGCCATTTGGAGCCTGCTCTTTCATCTGGTCAAGCAGCATGCCCTGCGCGGCGACGCCCGCGACACCGGGCAGGGCCCCCAGCCACGCCGGTAGCTGCTGCCGGTGCCGCACGACATCGGACTCACCGCCGCCGCCACCCAGCGACAGGAACGGGATCGACGCATCGACGCGCCCGGCAAAAGCGTTGGTGACGCTGGTCTCGGCCACGGGCGCTTCCCCGGGGGCGCCGGGCAGAACCTTGACGTCCTTGCGATCGTCGATCCAGGTGCCAGACCCTTTCAGACCAAAGCCTGCGACCTTGGCTCCCAGGTCTGCCGACACACGATCGTCGGCCACACTTACACCGGCGCTGCCCGAAAACACGTCGCCGACCGCGCCTTGCACGCTGATGTTTGTCTCGTCGCCGAACTGCGCTGCGACGCCAACGCCCCACTTGTCCGTGCCGACGTTTATGTAGCCACCGTGGTCCAGCACACCGGCGCCCAGCTTCCAGCGTTCGTTGCCGATGTTGATGCCGTAGCGCCCAGCGGCCGGGTCCAGCGACCAGCCGAAGCTCTTGTACTTCTTGCCTTGCTCGTCGTCGAACAGCTTGAAGGACTGATCGATGACCAGGCCGCCCGATTCGCCGCGGCCAATGCCCAGGCTGCCGCCGCCCGCTGTGCCCTTGACCATGAACGAGCCATTGCTGGTGTCGAAGTTCCCGCCAAACCCCAGCTGCTGGTTGCCGGCACCGACGCTGCGTTCAAGCTCGCCTTTGACGCCTTCTTGGCTGATGGCGCCGCCGACCTTAAAGGACCGAGAGTTTTGGCCGGCCATCGGCCCGTCTGCGGCTTCTTCTTGGCTGCTCTCGTAGCTCAGGCTGCCGGCCGCGCCAGCGACCCACTTCCGCACATTCGTTAGCGGCCCCGCGGTCTCCTTGACCTCGTGCGTGAACTGCTGTCCGAGCCCGCGCGAGATCAGCTCCTTCTTGCGATAGTTCTTTTCGTCTCCGTCGGTGTCCGTCGCTAGCTTGAACACGCCGGACTTCTTGCCCGCGTCGAATTCCATGACCGGGCTGATCGCGGTATTGAACGCGGTCGTCTTGGGCGAAGGCGAAAGCGCCGGCCCGACGGGCGCGGTCATCCAGGGCGCATCCGCCCACATGTCCTGCGGAGCCGCAAGCGGAGCACGCGCAGGCGGCGCAGCTACC
>JAYRFD010000175.1:0-5246 GCA_041908565.1 Polyangia bacterium
CTTGGAAGCGGTGCTGCGCTTCAGCTATCGCTGGTTTTCGGCCTACGGCAACGTCAGCGTCGACGGGCCGTTTACGGGCAACAAGCTGGACGAACAGGCCAGCCCGCAGTACCCGCGCGGTCTGGGGGTGATGGGTCTGGACGCGCACCTGCCGCAGATCTATCTGCACGCCAACACGCAGGTGCGCATCGTGGGGCCGCGTGGCGCGTCGCAGAGCAACACGTATCTGAACAACGATCGCTTCTATGAACTGCCGACGTATGCGGTGTGGGATCTGACGCTGTCGTCTATCGGTCTGCACCTGTTTGGTGGAGAAACCGAAGCCCGCATTCTGGCGTCGGCTCGCAACCTGCTGGGCCAGACCTCGGCCGACCCAGGAGCGGGCGGCATCGACCTGCCCCGGCTGGGACGCAGCTTTCTGGTTGAGCTAAGGCTGATTTTCTAGTTCGCGTCTCTGCGACGCACCGGATGGAAACAGGGATGGACATGGCAAAGACAGGGCTGGGCCGACGTGCACTGCTGGGACTCTGCGGCACCCTGCTTTCGCTTGCCTGCGGACCCAGCGAAGCACCGCGTACGGCCGTGCCGCTGGGGGCGGTGATCGATCGCACCGGCCCGCGCGCGACTGCTAGCTGGAGCCAAGCCATCCGCTTGGCGGCCGACCTGGCCAACCAAGGGCTTCTGTCGTCGAGCCAGTATTCCGGCATGAAGTTCGAATTCGCGCTGGCCGATTCCGCCAGCGATCCAGCGCTGGCCGTCAGCCGAGGCAAGACGCTGGTCCGCGACAGCGGCGCCAAGGCCCTGATCACCGATTCCAGCGAAGACGACATCGCGCTGAACATGCTGGGCTATGACGCCGATGCCGCAAACGACCTGAATGTGCCCATCGTCTGCATGGCATGCACATCGCCGTCGATCAACAGCCCGACGGCAAGCAGCAGCGATGCGGTGCGGCAGGCGGCGCTGCGCAACACCGCCAAGTGGAACTTCCGCGCGCTGATGAATTCGACCCCGCAGGCCACCGTGCTGCTGCAGATCGCGACCCGTCGAACGCCCCCGGGCGCGGTGCCAGGAGACAGCAACGGCGACGGCAAGTTCAAGGTCGCCGTGTACTACAGCACGGACTCGTTCGGCACCGGCTTTCTGCAGGCGCTCAAGACAACGGCGGCCGGGCTGGCCTTATCGCCCGAAGCGATCGTCGAAGAGCTGCCCTTCGATCCCAAGCTGAATCCCGACACGTACAACTGGTCCGCCGATCTGGGCAAGCTCACCGACGCGGTCAACACCACCGACCCCGACAATCCGGTAAGCGATGGCCGACCGGATCTGATCATCGATGTGGCTCCGCCGCAGTTTTCGGCGGCGCTGATGCGCGTGTATCTGACGGGGGGCTTGTCCATTCCGTTTCTGCACACGCACAACTTCCGCAGCACGTCGGTTCTGCGGCAGCTTGGCAGCGAACTCGATGGCCAAGAAGGCACCTCGCACGTCCTTTTGGACAATGGAGAATCGGGACGCGTCTTTGCAAGTCAGCTGACTGCGGCCCAAAACGGCATCGCGCCAGCGTTTGAAGACTCGCACAGCTTCGATGCGGCCACGGCGCTGATGTTGGCGTCGCTGATTGCCATGCAGCAGAACGGCATCCGCGATCCAAGTCAGCTGACCGGGGCGCAGATTCGCGACGCACTGCCCAAGACCAGCGACCCGGCGGGCCAGGTCATTCGCACCGGTGAAGAAGAGTTTGCCAAGGCCGTCAACCTGATCGCCCGCGGAGAGCCCATCAACTACGAAGGCGCGTCCGGCCCGATGGACTTCGACCCAAACGGCAACGTGCTCAACCGACTGGCACACTGGAAAGTGACGAGCGGAGCGTTTTCGGACCTGGAACGCTACGACTGTGTCGCCGCGGCGCAGTGTCCTCTTCAGCCATGATGCACACCGATCCACGACAGCCGTCCGATCACATCGCGCAGACCGCGCGACCGCAGCGTGGCCTGCGGGGTCGGGCCGTGCCCTGTCGGATCGGGATCCTGTGCGCAATGCTGGTCGGGCTGTGCTGGATCGGTCGTAGCCGAACGGTGCACGCGCAAGCGCTGGTCCCCGTCGACAAACAGGCCGTGATCCTGACGCGCGCGCTGGCATATGACAAAGAACTGCGCGCCCGCGCCGGTGGTTCGCTGGTCATCGCGATCCTGTATCGACCCGGTGCAGCAGACAGCGATAGCGTCGCCGCCGAAGCCCTGCGAGCCTTCAAAGCACTGGAAGGCGTCAAGGTGCAGGACCTGCCGATCAGCATCGTGAAGCTGGCGTACACCGGCAAGGATGCGCTGAAGAACGCCATCACCGCGCAGGGCATTGATGCTCTGTACTGCTGCCCCGGTCTTGAGCCCGAGCTTGGTGCGCTGCGCGAGGTCAGCCATCAGCAGCACGTGCTGACCTTCGCCGCCAAAGAAGCGTTTGTGCAAGCCGGCCTGTCGATGGGCGTCTTTCCCAAGGAAGGCAAGCCAACCATCGTCATCAACCTGGCAGCCAGCCGCGAAGAAGGTGCATCTCTGGCCAGCGAGCTTCTGCGCTTGGCCACCGTCCTGCGCTAGCGCGTACTACGCCCGGCCCGCACCCATCAGCGCTCGCAGGCGAAGCTGGCAGGTGTCGACGACCGTGGTCCGCAGCGCATCTTCATGTTCGACATCGGGCATGCCGGATCGCGCGCCGGCCTGGATGGCGGCCAGCGTGTGTCGATAGGCTTCGGCGGCTGCTGTCGGATCGCCAAGCTGTTCCAACAGCAGCCCCAGCTGATAAGGCGGCATCCACGCCGCGTCATGAAACAGCAAGCGAGCGGTGCGCAGTGCGGCCGTGGCTTCGGGGACTTGGCCAAGCTGTTTGAGTGCCATGCCACGCAAAAGGTGTGCAGTGGCATGCAGACGATCTTGCGCCAGCACGCCATCCAGCAAGGCCACCGCGCTCGCCGAGTCGCCGCGATACAGCAGCCCGACCGCCCGGGCCATCGCCTGTGCACAGGCACCGGGATCCACAAGCGCAGCCTTGCTCACAGGTGCTGATGCTGGCGCGCCGGGAGCGCCACTTAGCAGGGTCCGACGCCGCGCAGAATCCGTCAGGGGCGTCTGCACCCGTCGCAGCAGAGCCGAGTCTGGGTAGTCCGGGTCCTGCATCCAACTTGCGCAGGGCCAGGCCAGCGGTCGCTCTGCCGCGCTCAAAAGCAGATAGCCGCCTGGACGACACACATCGCCAATCCGCCGGACCACATCCACCGCTTCCGTTCGATCGAAATAGATCAGCACGTTGCGACAGAGCACCGCATCGAAGGTGCTCCACCCGCGCGGCAGATCCGGTAGCTGCGCCACGTCGTGAAGTTGGAAGCGGACCCGGCTGGTCACGCTTGGGTGGATGGCGACTTCCTCGGCGGACACAGGGGTCGTGTAGCGCTGCAGCCAAAGGGACGGAAGGACAGCCACCGATCGCATTGAATAACGAGCCGCCACGGCCGCATCCAGCGCTTCCTGCCGAATATCTGTGGCCAAGATCTGCGGCTTCAGCCCCGCGTCCAAAAGCGCCATGGTCAAGCCATAGGGCTCTTGTCCCGTCGAACAGCCGATCGACCAGATGCACAGGGATCGCGATCGCGCTGTGTCGCGCGACAGCGCCCCGACCAAGACGTCTAGCTCGCCCTGGTCGCGCAGAAACCACGTGGTGCCGGGCAGCGATGCACGCGAAACGGTCATGCCTCGTCGGCCCCCAGCAGGCGCCGCAGGGTCGCGGCCAGCACATCCGGTGCATCGACGATCGCCGCGCGAGTGGCAGCCAGCGCGGCACCCGGCATGCCACCGAGAACGGCCGTCGCAGGATCTTCGACCAGGGCCAGCCCGCCCACTTCTTCGATCTCGCGCAGGCCGGTCGCACCATCTGTGCCCATGCCAGACAACACGATCCCCGCGGCATAGGATCGGAACGTCTTGGCGATCGAAGACAAAAGCACGCTTCCCGACGGCCGATGCCCGCGATTTCCGGAATCGCGAAGCAAGCGCGCGCGCGATCCAACATCGACGGTCAAGTGAACATCTTCGGGCGCCACGACCACGCTGCCTGCGGTCAGCCACTGGCCCTCTTGCGCGACCGTGACCCGGTGTGGTGAAGCGGCGCTAAGCCATGCGGCAAGCGGCTCGGTAGAGCCAGCGGTGGTGTGCTGCACGATGGCGATCGGGCATGGAAAGGGCTGCGGCAGCGCTTGCAAGATCGTGCGTAGACCGCGCGGTCCGCCCGTCGATGCGACGATGCCCAGGCAGCGTATCGATCGATTCACAAGGGCACGATGGGCCCGGCGCGGGGCGGTCTGGGGCGGCGGTCGAAGCTGCAGGGCGGCGCTGCGCCGCAGCGTATCGGCCAGCGCGCGAGCCGTCGCTGCGTCCATGCCCTGGCGAGGCTTGGGGAACACCTCGACCGCGCCGCGCGCCATCGCTTCCATCGCGACCGTGGCGTCGCTTTGCGCCAGATCTGCGAACACAACGACCGGGGTCGGGTGCGTGCGCATGATGACGTCGATGGCTTCGATGCCGCCCATCATCGGCATCAGCACGTCCATCGTGATCACATCGGGCGACAGATCTTTGGTCAGCTGCTGACCCCGCAGGCCATCGCTGGCTTCGCCGACCACTTGGAAGTCGGCAAACCGCTCAAGCGTTGCCCGCAGCATGCCGCGCACCAAGCGCGAGTCGTCGATGATCAGCACACGAATCGACATGGCATCCGTTCAGCCCAAGAAGCGCACCAGCAAAGTCCACAACCCGGAATGCGTGAGATCCGTCTTCACCATGTACGCGTCGGCCCCCGCATCGATTGCTCGCCGCTGATCTTCGGTGCTGCCGCGCATCGACACAATGACCACCGGCAGCCTGGGACGACGGTCGCGTGCGCGGACCCGCTGCAGAAGGCCGATGCCATCCAGCTTGGGCATGTCGACATCGGTGACCAGCAGCGTGATCTCGGGCGAGTCATCCAAGCGCGCCAGCGCTTCTTCGCCATCGCCGGCTTCGATCACGCGGACTCCGTGCGCGCGCAGCGCTTCCGCCAACAGATCGCGCACCACCGGCGAGTCATCGACCACCAGCACCGTGCGCCCCGGACGCGCCGCCAGCGGAGGACCCGATACCAAGGGTGTTGCGGGCGCAGCACGCGCGCGCTGCGCCGTGGCATCGGTCAAAAGCTCGCTGGGCGACAAGACCAAAGACAGC
>JAYRFD010000176.1:0-7640 GCA_041908565.1 Polyangia bacterium
AGCGGGCAGCGCATAGCGTCCGGTCTCGACATCGAACAGCACCATGCTGGCCAGCGCTGATGCCACGGGCACCGACAGCCGGATCGACGTCATCTGGCCCAGCGTGGTGTGAACCGACACCGATCCGCCAAGCCCTTCGATCGATCGCAGGACGATATCCAGCCCAATGCCGCGGCCCGAGATCTGCGTGACCTCGCGCCGCGTCGATAGCCCCGTTTGAAAGATCGTCCGCAGCACGGCTTCTTCGCTGAGCGCGCTGGCAGCCGCCGTATCGAAAAAGCCCAGCTCGACGGCCCGCGCCCGTACCGCAGCCACGTCGATGCCGGCTCCATCATCGCGAACTTCGACATCCAGTGTTCGCCCGGTCAGACGAGCCCGCAGCAGGATGGTGCCTTCTTTGCGCTTGCCGGCACGCAGCCGAACTTCGGGGGGCTCGATCCCGTGATCCACGGCGTTGCGAATCAGGTGCAGCAGCGGATCGGCCAGCCGGTCCAGCACCGCACGATCCACATCGACGGCCTCTCCATCGAATTCAAGCCGCACTTCGCGGCCTAGCTCGCGGGCCAGCGCATGCACCGCCACCGGATAGGTGCGCAGCAGCGTCTCTAGCGGAACCAAGCGAAGCTCGCGAACCACGCCGTCCAGCTCTGCGATCAAATTGGCCACGCGATAGCGGTCTTCGCGCAGACGCAGATCGATGCCGGCGATGGTCTGCAGCAGCCGAGCGAACATGCGCGCCGCCTCAGGATTCAGCGCCTTGAGCTGCTCTTGGAATTCCAGGGACAGCTGCCGCGCCCGTCGGAACTCACCGGCGGAAAGATCGAGTCGAGCCCGCGTTAGCATCAGCTCACCAACTAGCTCGCGCATGCGGTCCAGGCGGGCGGCGGTAACGCGCACGCTGGTGTCGGCAGCAAAGGGTGTCGGTCGTTCAGCAGGCTTGGCGGGCGGCGGGGGCGCGATCGCCGCTTCGGACTTGGCGGCCACCGTGGGCAGATGGCCCTCGAAGAACGACTGCAGACCCTCGACATCGGCGCCGCTTGGCGATTCGCTGGCCAGCGCGGCAGCCAGAAGGTCGAAGCCGCGCAGCACCAGATCCCCCGTCGCTGGATCGACGCTTCCTTGGGTCAAAGCGCCGCGCAGGATGTCTTCCAGGCGATGGCAGACATGGGCCATCGCGGTGAAGCCCAGCAGCCCGGCTTCGCCTTTGAGCGTGTGCAGCTCGCGCTGAAGCTCGGCAGACAGACCGGGATCGCCTTGACCTTGCTCAACCTGGATCCAACCCAGGTTCAGTCTCGTCAGCCGCTCGGATGCCAGGGTGCGGAACGTCTCCAGGCGCCGGCGCTCAGCGACGCTCTGGGGCGTACTCACCTTTTGCCTCTGGGCGTCACATCGGCGACCCGCATCAGCTGATCGCTGCTAGTCAGCAGGCTCTGCGCAGACGGAGGCGCTTCGTCACCAATCGCCAGACCCGCCAGCTCCGCAGCTTCGTGCGTGGTCTGCTTGATACTCTGCATGGTGTGGTTCAGAAGCGCCGTCATCTCGTCCATGCTGGTGCGCACCTGTTCGGTGGCCCGTCGCTGATCTTGCGTGACCAGCGCAATCTCGCGCGCCGATCGCGTCGTCTGCTCGCTAAGCTGCGTGCCATCGTGGCTGGCGCGGACCGCCTTTTGCGAAGCGCTGCGCACATCCTTCATCAGCTGGCGGATCCCCGACACCGACTCCATGACGTTTTCCGCCAGCCGTCGCATCTCGGCCGCAACCAGCGTGAAGCCCTTGCCCGCTTCGCCTGCCTTGGTCCCTTCCAGCGCGGCGTTTAGCGCCAACAGATCCGTGCGGTCGGCGACCTGCATGATGGTGGCCAGGTGCTCGGCAACGCGCTCGGCATGGACGTTCAGTTCGTTGATCGTGTCGGTGATGTGGCGAGCGCCATTCTGCGTGCTTTCGGCGTTGGTCAACACCGCGCTGCAGCTATCGGCGATCTGCTGCGCCGAATTGACCAGAATCTCCATGGTCTTGCGCGTCTCCTCCACCGCCGATGCCCCCTGGGCCATCGATGCTTCTTGCTCGCGCGCTGCCGACAGCACGGCGCTGGCCACCCGCAGAAGTGGACGCGTGATGATGAACGACACGGCCATCCCCAAGATCAGCAAGATGGCGCCGACCAGGATCGCCGTCACTTGCAGCGCCCAGCGCTCTTCCAGCACAGCCCGTCGAGAAAACCCGGCCACGATGGCCCCCACGCGGTTGCCACCGTTTTTCAGCGGCACGCTGACGTGCAGTAGCTCACCGCGCAGCCAGGTATGCGCGTCGCTTTCGCGCGCGCTGTCCAGGATCTCGACACCGTCCCCCACGCCCTTGGCGCGATAACGCGAAAAGACCGATCCGTCGGCCTTCAGCACCGCGATGTAGACCAGATCCGAGTCGTTGCGCACCGACGCCAGCTGGCTGTCGGCGTCTTTGCTTTGATCGAACTCCACCGCTGCGGTCACCAAGTTGGCCAGCATGTTGACGATGGTCACCGCGCGCGTCTTGAGCGCCGCATCGGCGGCCGTGGCGCCGCGGATTGGGAAATAGACCGCGAAGATCGTCGCGATGGTGGCGATGAGCAGCGAGAAGGTCAAAAACAGCCGGGTGCGAAAACCGATGTTCCTCATGCCTCGACCTCCGCAACACGGAGAAGCCAAGCGAACTGCCGGGTCATGGCGTCCGCTCCACAAGCCATTTCACGTCCAACAAAAGGACGATGTGCGCAGCGTCCTTGGCGAAGCCCAGGACAGGCCCGCTGTTGGGAAAGCGCAGCGCGCGCGCGGTCGGCAGCAGATCGGACCCGCCGATTGTGATGACGCCGGTCGGCCCATCCACCAAGAACTGCGTGCGACGGCCATAGGCGAACAAGCGCACCGTCCTTTGCTCGCTGCCATCGGTCTGCGGCACATCCAGGATGTCGCAAAGCCGTGGGCAGCCGACCGTGGCCTCGCCCATGCTTTCGACGGCCGCGGCCACCAGACCGCAGTGAAGTTCGCCGGCGCAGAAGCGCAGAAGCGCAATGCTGGATCGCGCAGCGCTCATGCTCCGCCTTGAGGACCCAGCGTCGCCGACAGCAGGCGATCTGGATGCAGAATGCAAAGCAGCTTCTTTTCCCAGCTGATCTCTGCGCTGACCCACGCTGGCCGTGTGCCGCGCGTCGCTTGATCCTTCAGGCTGTCGGCCGCGAAGTCGACGATGCCATGCACTTCGTCGGCAACGATGGCGCACTCTGCATCGTCGCTTTCGATGACGACCAGGCGCGGCAGCGTGACTGCGGCTGCGGCCGTGGCTTCCGATCGCAGAAGCGGATCCAACGCAACCACGGGCAGCAGGCGTCCACGGATCAGCATCACGCCCAGCACATGCGGGGGAGAGTGCGGCACGCGCGTGATGAAGGTCTTCAGAACCACTTCGCGCACCGAATCGGTGGGCAGCGCCAGCCAGCGACTGCCCGATCGCAGCACCAGCCAGGCTTGCAGTGGACCTGTGGACAGCGCTTCCGCTGGGGATGATTCCCCGCCAGCGACCGAGTCCGCCAAGGCCGCCAGCGCCTGATTGGCCGCAGCGCCGTCGATCATCGAACGACTCCGGTCGCGGTCGCAGAGCCCGTTCCAGGCAGCAGCGCGCGCACCCGAGCCACCACCGCATCGACGCCTTCGTCTTTGGTGACGACGCCATCGGCGGCAATCGCACGGGCGCGGGCTTCGGCTTCTTCGCTGCCAAGCGCCGTGAACAGCAGAAGTCGGACGCCGGCGTATTCAGGCCTTTCGCGAATCGCCGCGCACAAATCTTTGGGATCAAGCTGCGGCATGATCGCGTCGATCAGAAGGACGTGGGGGCGATGCTCAGCCAGTCGCAGCAGGGCTTGCTGCAGGTTGTCGCCAACGGCCACTGCCTGCATGCCTTGCGCATTCAGCGCGTCGCACAGCACCGCCGCATTAAAGGGACTGTCATCGACCAGCAGCACGCGACCGGGTCCATCGGTCGCTTCCTGGGCGCTTCCCTTGCTCGCTGCGGTCGACGCAGCGTCAGACGGCGGGCTGCTCGCCGAATCCGCCGCGGGAGCCGAAAGCTTCAGCGCATCGATCGTCAGCGCGACGTTGCGCAGCGCCCGCGCACAGCCGACCAGCAAAAGGGGCGCGTTGCCTTGCGCGGCCATGTAGCGCTTGGCGGCCGCCTGGGCTGCGCGCGCTGCTTCCGTCACAGTCTGCAGACCAATCATCGACGCTTCGCCTGCCACCGTGTGCATCAGGCGCTCGATCGTCTCGGCGCTGCGCTCGCCACCAGGCCCGACGGGAGGCAGCAGCGCAAGCGCAGTCTTGATGCGCGAGCGGGCGGTGGCCACAAACTCCGCCAGAAACTGCTCTCTTAGCTCCGCCAGCATCGGGGTCCTTTCGCGGCCCGCTGGCTGCCACCCATTGGCCGCTTGGCTCGCGCGACATCGAGCATCACGATGCCCTTTCCAGAAACGCCAAGATCGACTGGGTCATGCGGGCCCAGTCGTCGCTTTTGCGGATGTATCCAGCGGCCCCGCAGACCGCCATCAGCTGGGCTAGCTCGTCTTCGGGTCGTTCGGAAAACAGGACGATCGGGCAGGCGTTGGGGACGCGTCGACGCACCAAGTCGGCCAGCTGATCCCCGCGCAGGGCCGGCATGCTGACATCGATCAAGGCCAGGTCGGGTCGCTCGTCGGTGAGCACGCGGGTAAAGCCAATCGGGCTGTCCAGGGCCACCACCGTCAGGCCCGATCGCTCTAGCACCGCCTTGGTCATCGCAAGAACCAAGTGACTGTCATCGACAATCAAGACCTTGTGCTTTTTGCGAGCAGAAGAGCTAGACATGGTTTGCCGTCGCTGAGCAAGCGACTGCCGACGGATAGCGTATCACGCCCAGGGGGGCCGACTGAAGCGCAACCTAAGCGCGCGCAGCGAAATCTGGCTTGGGGCCTGTCGCCCCTTTCACGACGACGCTCGGCCCTTCTTGCCCCGTGTGACTACGGAGCAGCCGGCGAACCGGGAGCTTTCAGATCCAGCTGTTTGAGGCGCGCCACCTGCTTGATCAGCTGACCCAGCTCGTCGCCGGGCAGGCGATAGGCAACGTGTAGCTCGGGCTGGGCGCGACGGGCGTTCTTCGGTGCGGCCACCAGCTGCAGTGGTTCCAGATAGCTGGCCAGGCCGATGAAAGCCAGAACGGGACGACGGCGTAGCTCGGCCGTGCGCTCTTGCAGGCCCCGGACGGCGCGGGTCGCGGCTTCTTGTGTGCGATAGCCGACGACGATGCCGACATCGATGCCATCACCCACCGCCAGCGCAACGCTCAAAAAGTCGCCGTGCTCGGCTAGCTCGGGAACGCCGAAAGCCGTCAGGCGCTCGCGCACAGCTGGAGCCAGCAGCGACGCCAACAGCACAGCCGGTCGCCCCGTCTTGGCCCGTGGCGCCCGCGAAAGCGCATTCATCAGATCGGCCTGGGCCCGCACGCCTTCTTCTTCGCCACGAAAGATGTCGACCACCTGACGCGTCGACAAGCGGCTGCCAAACACCACCGTTCTTGGTGTCAGCATGGCGGCGGCCGCGCTGTGTGCGGGGTCGATGGCGGCATACTGCCCCAGGCTGCTGTCGGCTCCACCGTCGGGAGGGCCAGCATCAGCAGCACCTGACTGCGCACCGCTGGGGCTGGCTTCGACCAGCGGCACACCGTGGTACTGCACGGTGCTGGCGGCCTGGCCGGCCCGACGGCGAACCGCCGCGAAGATGCGTTCCTTCTGCAGATCGCCGCGCACCAGCACCGCGATTTCGGGATTCGGAGTGCCCATGCCGGAGATACCCACCGCCACCGCCTCCAGCGACAGCGTTGGGTGGTCGCACAGCTGTTCAAGCGAGGTGATCACACCGGAAGGCAGCAGGGCCAAAAGCTCGTCCAGGCTGGCCAGCTGCTTCAAGCCATTCGGGCCCGACAGATCGACATCCAGCACGGCGTCCAGCGGACGCGGCAGCAGCGCCACCAGATCGGCATCGCCGCGGCTGTGCAGATCCAAGCTGCGCTTGATGTTGCCCTGGCCGCAGCCCGCGATCGGAAAAGGCAGACTCAGCACCAGCAAGCCAACGACCCCAAGGAGCCACGAACGAAGCAAAGCCATGCGCCGCTAGGTTCGCACGTTCGCGCCGGCCCGCCAAACCTTGCATCTGCTTGCATCGATGGCGGGGGCCAAGTGAAATGGCGAGCGTCGCAAGAACGAACCATCGCCCGCGCGCGGGCTTCCCCCCTACCCGCAGCTGCAGTCCAAATTTCTTGGGCATCCATGACCGACATCCGAAAAGAACGAGAAGGCACCGGGACCGTCGATGGTCTGTTTTATGAAGTGCTGCGTCCCGGCCCTGCCGCCGACGCTGCAGAGGCGATCGGAAGCGATGCGCCGGTGCTGCTGGCCTTGCCGGGGTTTTTAAGCGATGGCCGACAGCTGAAGCGCCTGCTGCGTGAAGTCGGTCGGCGCTGCGTGGTCGTCGATCCTATCGGCGCCGGCCGATCGCAGGCTGCCACAGACGCCAGCGACTATGAATGGCCGCGGCAGGTCCAGCGCTTGCTGCGCGTGCTCGATCACCTGCAGCTAACACGCGTCGACGCAGTGGGCGTGTCGATGGGCGGCATGTGGCTGCAGCACGCGCTGCTGAACGCACCACAGCGCTTCGCGCACGCCGTGTTTGTCGCGTCGGCCGCCGCCCTAAGCCCGCGGCAGCGCAGCATTCTGTTTGGCCTGCAGGCGCTGTGGCAGTCCGGCGTCCGCCGCTTGGATGTCTGGCGCGTGCTGGCGCCTCTGTTGTTTTCCGTCGAGTTTCTGGAACGCCCAAGCGCGATCGCCATGCTGGAGATGCTGGCCAGCGATCCGCGATCGCACTCGGCCGAAGCGGAAGACGGGCGGCGGGTCCCGCTGCTGCAGCTTGGCGCCATGCTGCAGCACGAACTGCGGCAGTCCCTGGGCGACGCGCAAGCGGCCGGGGCCTTGGCGGCGACCGCGCGCACGGTGATTGGCTGCGAACTGGACATCTTGATGTCGCTGTCGTCGCAGCGCGAGCTTGCCGCCTGCCTTGCGGCCGAGCTTCACATGCTGCCGGCTGTGGGACATACCGTATGGTTGGAGCAGCCCAGCCTGCTTGCCGACCTGCTGCGCCGCGTACTACGTGGCGTGCCGGGGGCTGAGAAGCGTTCCTCTCAATTGACAGCGGGGCCGGGAAGCGGATAACACCTTGCCCATGTCAGAGGACTTGGTCGTCCTGCGCGAGATCCTGCAGCGTGAGTTGGAAACCATCAATGCGTACGAACGCATGCTCACGCGCATCTCGGACCCCAGCTTGCGGCAGATTATTGAACACGTCACCGACGAAGAACGCGAGCACGTGTCCGAGATGTACGAGCTGATCATCGAAAGGGACGAGCGCCAGCGCGCGCGCGCGCAAGAAGGCCGCGCGCAGCTTGCCGGCATGTCCCTGCTGCCGGCTGCCAGCGGGGCGGATCGCGGGGCTGAGACCGCCGCGGCCGCCGCGGGTCTGGGCGCCCAGACCTTGGTCAATCCGCAGACCCCGCTGGGTCCGGCGCCAACGCCCGAGATCCTGCAGACC
>JAYRFD010000177.1:0-2990 GCA_041908565.1 Polyangia bacterium
CCCAGAAGCGTTGGCTGGATGCCCGCGCCCACTTCACCGACCTGCTGAAGAACACGCAGCCGCTGAAGAAGGTAACCAGGCCGCCAAGTCAGCTGCTGGACTGGACGTGGCGTGCACAGATCGGCCTTGCGCAAGCAGCGGAACACCTGGGGCCGAACCCAAGCGACAAACTGGATGCCCAGGCGCTGTACCAGCAGGCCGAAGCGCTTGCGCAACAGAGGGCTCTGACGATGCCCTTTCCGCTAGCGCGCCACGAGCTGTTGTCCCGCTACGACAGGGGAACGGGCCTGTACGTCGACTGGCTGTACCGAACGGGCAAGCGGCGCGAGGCCTTCGATCACGCGCGCTGGGCACGCGGGCGGGCCATTCGTCACGTGGTCGGGCTGTGGCGCATCAATGAACCAACACAGTCTGCCGGCACTGCGAACGCCACCGAGCTGCGCGAGCTGCAGAAGCTCGCACAGGATCTGACGAACGCGCTGAACGCCTGGGCCGCGGCTGCTGTGGTCGATAGACACCCTACCTGGGCGCACGCTCTTGACTGCCAGCGCCGCTTCGAGGAAGCGCTTGAGCGCCTAGCACAAGCGCCGTCCGCGGAAGGAAACGCAGCGAAGCCGCGCCCACTTTCAAGCGGCGAAGTCATGACCCTGTGCCTGCCTGGGCCCGACAATCAGCTGCTGTGTCTGTCCGCTGATGATCAAGACGTCCTGCGCTACGACGTACCTGCGGACAAGCTGACCGCGAGCTACACCGGAAACGATCCGCATCCGGGCTGGGCCCGCGATCTGATCGCCGCGCTGCAACCACAGCTTGCGCGCGCACAGCACTGGACCTTGCTAAGCCAAGGCCCCATGCGCCAAGTCGACTGGGGTGACCTGCCGTCGTCAAATCCCAATCAGCGAATCGGAGATGTCCTGCGCGTGACGACGGCGTTGGACGTTCCGGGCCTGCCCCCATCCAGCAACAGCTGGGCCGAAACCCTGAACAGCCCACCACCCGACGCACGGATCTATGTGCTGATCGATCCACTGCGAGCCCGCCCTGGCACCTACTCTGTGCTGCAGGGCAAGAGCCCGCAGGTGGCGCAGGCGGCGAGCGCGCTGCGTCCTCACGTGGATCTGCACCTTGGGTCCGACCCACCTCCCGGACTTCCGGCCACAGTGATCGCGCGCAATGTGTTGCAGATCGATCTATCCGTTGTGCTGCAGAACATCGCCGACAGCGCGGGACTGGTTGCGCTGGCCCACCTCGACAAGCTGTCCGGCAAAGCGGCCGATCGTGACTCAGCGATAGACCACGGAGAACATCTGGAGAGCGCCACGATGGCCCAGCCTGCCCTTGTGTTTGAAAGCGGCCCCGGCATCCGCCTGTCCGATCTGTTGACGCTGAAACGCGCTCCCCGCTTTGCCATTCTGCTGACCTGCAGCAGCGCGAGCAGCGACGAGACATGGGGCAGCGCACCGGGGCTTGGCTTTGCACAAGCGCTGCTGGCACGTGGCACGCACTGGGTCATCGCCACCCAGCGATCGATCAAGGCAGAAGCCGCCGCGCAGCTGGCCACCGCGATCTTGACCGAGCTATCGCAGAACCCAGACCCCGCCAAGGCGCTGCGACGCGTGAAGAGCCGGCTGCGATCCTTGGCAGCGGATGTAGACGCGCTGCAGGTGTATCAACGATGAGCGGGTGGCGTTCTGGAATGGGCCGCTGGTTTCCCTGGGGACGCCCCGCGGACGACGCGAACGTCGTCGATCCCGCCGTGCTGCGGCGCGCCATCGATGGGAATCCCGACGCACTAGAACTGCTGCTTGAAAAAGCGATCCCCATCCTGCGTTCGCGCATCCGCAATGCGCTGGCTGACTGGGGTCGAGGCAACGCCGATCTGGAAAACGACATCCTGCAGGATCTGCAGCTGGCCCTTTTGGAAGACGACCGAGAGGTGCTGCGTGCATTTCGACCGGAGCGGGCCACGCTGCGCGCCTACCTGTGCTGGTGGGCCAACTTTCGCGCACGCGACAAGCTGCGCGACCGCGACTACGGCTTGCCCGGCGAGAAGCAAGAAAAGGAAGACTCACGTGGTGGCCCTGCATCGATCGAAGAGTGGTCGCAGGACTGCTGGGATCCTGATCGGCTGAAGTCCGATGACCTGCAGTTCTATCGCAAGGTCCTAGAGCGCTTCCACAAAGACGCCACATCGGAACTAATCGATCTGTTTCGCCGTCTGTATCGCGACAACGAGACGCCAGAAGCCATCGCCAAAGACAAGGGCGTGAAGGTGAATTCCATCATCGTGCAGCGTGCGCGGATCCTGAAGTTGATCTCGCAGATCCGCGAAGACCTGCTGACCCCCGTTCCCGATTCCCGCAAGGGCCGTTCGAAAAAGGGGGGAGGCTCGCGATGACCCGGCACATTCCGTTGTCATGCCGTCCGATTTCAGCTCGCAGGACAAAAGAGGACTGCGCGAACTCGTGCAGACCGCGCAGACCGGCATACGTAAAAAGGAGTCCGAACGCGGGCACCGGACCCGTCGCGACAGACCCCGCTTGCCGATCCAATCGGGATCGCGGCCCTGTCCCAGCGACGCGACCAGGCACCCACGACCGACCGCGGGAGGCGAGCCATGACCGACACCAATGACGCCGACGTGCGCGCATTTATGCGCGGTGTGAACCGACTCGAAATGGACGAAGCCGCTGCCGGTGAAGACATTCCGGATGCCAGGGATGCCCAGTTGGCTGCGGCCACACTGGCCAAAGCGGGCATCCGCCGACCGCAGTCATCGACGACGCGCCAGCCGCTGTTTTGGTGGATCAGCGCTGGCGCGCTTCCGACCACAGCGGCCCTGCTGTTCGGCCTGTGGAGCAGTGTTCTGACCGCGCTGCCGTCGTACAAGGCGGAAGGCGTCACGTACGCCGCTCTGGGGACCCTGGGATCGGACCCCGGGCCGCAACCGGGGCAGCCCAGCAAGATCACGCTGCCACTCAGGCCGCTCG
>JAYRFD010000178.1:0-5211 GCA_041908565.1 Polyangia bacterium
CGCGCCTCCTGCTGAAAGCGCTGAATCAGGCCCGGGTCGTCGCCGTGGATGAACTTCAGCGCGACGATGCGGCCAAGGCGGCGGTCGCGGGCTTTGTAGACGGCACCCATGCCGCCACGGCCCAGCAGCGAGATGAATTCATACTTGTCCCAGTGCGGCGCTGGGAACGGATTGACGCTGACGCTGGACGGGGGCAGGGGCAGCATGGGTCCGACGCCGCCGCTGGCCAGCGTGGCCGCCATGCCCAGCGGCTCTTCCTTGGCGGGAGCGGCCGGCCCAGACATCAATCCCGCCGGCCCCGCCGACGGTGAAAGACCCGGACGATCGAGATCGGGCATGGTGTTCAGGGCTGGGTCGGCAGCGTTCGAGGCAGGGGCCGAGCCGTCCCCCCCTCGTCGGGACTCACTCGAAGAAGCCACCGGATCATTATACAGCGACGAGGACGGTCGCTGGGGGTCGTGCTGGCCCGTCGAGGGTGTGGGCTGCCTGGCACCCCCGCACACCTCATCCGACGAGGCGCGACTGGATCGCAAGCCGACGGATGTTTAAGCGCACGTGGCAGCCGATGGAGGCTTAGTTATGTTGAAATCTAAATTGTCGAATCGTTGCAAATCGACATTGAGTCGTTTGCTCGTGCGACCGACAAAGTGGTAATTAGATTGGGGCGCTAGTTCCCCGGGGAGTTCATGAAGACCTGCACGGGCTGCAGTCCGCCATAGCCGACGACCAGGTCCGCCAGGCCGTCGCCGTTCAGATCACGGGCCTTGATCGTCGTCGGCATTCCGCCGATCGGGAACTCTTGGTTTTGATAGCGCAGCGATCCCGTGGGGCTGCCCAAAAGCAGGCGGACGCGCGGAATCTTGGGGTCCCACACCAGGACGTCCATGACGCCGTCCCCATCGAAGTCATTGGCGACAAGGCGCGTCAGCTTGAGTACTGAGCCAATCGGGTACTGCACCGGCGGATTGAATGCTCCACCACCAAGGCCAAGCGCGACCGCAATGACCGATCCGGGGCCCTGGTCGATGTTGGCAATGATGTCCGGGAACTTATCACCATTGACATCCGATACAAAGGCAGCGCTGGGGAAACTGAGAAAGTCGTAGGCTTTCTCAAACGAGACACCGCCGAAAGTGCCAGGCCTGGAAATGGCGTATAGAATTCCTTGATATGTAGCTCCTCCCATGGGCGTAAATCTGCCGGAGATTATGAAATCTGCCGTTGAGTCTCCGTTGAGGTCTAGAACACGCAAGTTGGAAATAGTATGAAACGAAATCGGCTGTGTAAAGCCGATAGCCGTGAGCTGAGTCGAGAAACGTCCAGAGCCAAGTCCCTGGATCGCAAAGACATTGTGGTTCATGCTGCCGTCAGTAACGGCGACCAGCAGATCCGCCTTTCCGTCATTGTTCAGATCGCCAACGTCAACTCTTGTTGCTTTCATTCGCGAAGTTAGCGGAATTTGGTCGCTGCTGAAACCCGTGCCAAGCTGGTCGGATAGAAATATGTTTAATACTCCGTCGCTTGGATTTATTGTGTTATCTGCCGGAACGATGATGTCAATATGCCCATCTTCATTAACATCTCGTGCGACCATTTCCCCGGTGATATTTGAATATCCTGAACTGGATGAGCCAATGTAAAATGTACCGATGCCAGTGCCCCGAGCGATTGTCAATGCGCCCCTGCCATATGTGATAGCGTCAGTCACTCCGTCGTTGTCTTGGTCAAACAACGCAAGGTCATCGCCATAGACGGGATCCATGACGGATAGCTGAGAGACGAAGCTGACCTGGCCGGCGTTGTAGCTGAACAGCCCGGAACGCTCGGTCTCTCCACCGTCGGCCTGGACGACGCGGATGATGACGGGGCCCAGACGCCCCTGGGAATTGGGCAGCGTGGCGACCAGCTTGTCTTGCGCGACGACATCTACCTGCGGCGACGGCGTCTGATCAAAGAAGACCTTGATGCCGGCCCGGAAGTACTGGCCGTTTAGCGTGATGGGGATGCCGCCGCTGGCTGGTCCGACGGAGGGCTCGACGGTATTTAGGATGACATTGGTCGCGCAGCGCCCCAGGTTGTCGAAGCAGATGCGGTCGGGTCCAGTGCCGGCGCACGACGGCAAGCCGGGACCGCAGGGCGGGCCTAGATCGACGCAGGTCTCAAGCTCGGGATGGCAGTACTGCGTGCTGGGATTGCACTGACCGTACGAGACGCAGTTCTTGAAGTTGGCCCGACTCAGGCCGCCCCAGATCGCCTCGCAGCTAAGCAGAAGCGGCAGCAGCAGCAGGCACAGAAGGGCGCGTTGGTTGCCACGCAGACAGTGGTTCGAGGCATGCATCGTCGATGTCCTATCCGGCGGCTGCATGCGGCCCTGCGCCGCTCTCTATGAATCAGGCGAAGTGAACAAGCTAGGGCGTCGCGTGACCGCTTACTTGCGACGCGGGCCGGGAATGGCCACCAGGACCACGCCCGCCAAAGTCACGGCAATTCCACCGAGCATGATGCCGCCACCAGTCGGTGCCGAGTTGTACACGACGCGACACGTGCCATTGCTGACCATGGGGGGACGAACACACTGGTCTTCCAGCAGCACGCCAGACAGGCCAAAGCCGACCATGCCAAGACCGACGCCCATCGCTGCGATGCCGGTGGCCAGCCGCCAGGTCGGGCGCGGCTCGCGGCCTTGTGGGCGAGGCTTTTCGATGGGCGGTGGCGGCGGCGGTGCCTGCACCAAGGGCTGTGGCGAGGGCTCTGGCGTGTCTTGCTGCAGAGCGACGGCCACAGGCAGGCGCTTGTTGTCGCTGACTTCGATGCGGCGCGACTCTGGATTGAAGCCAGGCAGCGATAACGCAAAGTCGTGCCGGCCTTCCCAGACCTGCAGCGCAAGGGGCGTCTTGCCCAGCACTTCGCCCGAGGCTGTGCGGACCTCGGCCCCGGCGGGCTCGCTGGATAAATCGATCGTGCCGCGCTTGCGACGAACGCCATCCAAGATCAGCTGCGAAACGGCGTCTTTCAGTGCGCCAGTCGCTTGTTCCAGCGTGCAGGGCCCACAGCTTTTGTTGGCAGTGGCGGCGGGCTCGCGAATGCTGGCATGCAGCAGGGTCAGGTTGAACTGCCACGTCGATCCTGACGGAGTGTCCTTGCTTTGCGCGCCGTAACTAAGAACGAATTCGGCTTTGTTGTCGCGCGCCAGATCTTGCTGACAGCGGATCTGATCCAGGCAGTCCTTGTGCTTGGGTGCCGTGGCCAGCGCGACATCAAGGGGCAGCACCGCCATGCGTTCGGTCAGCGCGGCCTGTTCGAACTGTTCAGTTAAGGCACGCTGCGTCGCGTCGGGCATGCTGCGAACCGCAGGGGTCGGAACCACCAGCAGGGCAGGGCGCAGCGTGAACACCACCGCCCCCGACGTAGCGTTGAAGCGCATCTCGATCAGACGGCCATTTACCACTTGGACTGGGCTTGCCAGCTTGCGCGATGCGTATTCCAAAGTCAGGTTGTGCAGCCCGCCCGGCAGCAAAAGCGGCAGAGGCAGCGGCAGCACGCCAACCGGACGATCGTCGACGATGACCAGCGCTCCAGGATCGGCCAGCAAAGACACTTCACCAGCCCCTGATCGCGGCTGACGCAAGACCTTCTGCGCGTCCTCTGCGACCGTCTGCGTGGTGTCTTTTTCGCGGTCGGGATCGGCCAGGTAGCGCCGCATCAGATCCTGCGCTTCGACGATCTTTCCGTCGGCGGCAGCGACGCGGCCCTGGTGAAACAGAAGCTCTGGATCGGCGTCGCGGCGATAGGCCTCGTGAAGCTTTTGGTTCGCCGCTGCGAAGTCGCGCGAGGCCACCATGGCATTGATGCGGTCGATAAAGGCGGGGTCGAGCGGCTTGGCTTCGCCTTTGCGCGAGTGACGTCCTTTGCTCTTCGACTTGCTCTTGCTATCGCCCTCGTCCCCCGACGATGAACGATGGCTGCGCGCCCAGGCCAGCGTCGATCCATGGCAAAGCAAAACGATGCCAAGCAGGCAGGCCACAACCGCGGTGAGCCGTGCGAACGATCCACCGCGCGTCGCAGACAGCGACCCAGCCCGAGGACGTGTAGCGATCAACACGAGCATGCGAGGACCGCAACAGCATATCACGGTGGCACAGACAGCGGACGCAGCCCGCGCGCGCTTGATATGCTGGGTCGGAGGCTTCTATGCACGATTCACATCGCTTACCTTGGTGCCTTGGCGGGTTTCTGCGACGGGTGTGGCTGGGGGCGCTGGCCTTGGCCATGCCCGCGGTTCTAAGCGTCGCTGCGTGTGGCAGCGAGGCGGCCAGCCCTCGCTTGGCTGCGGATCTGTTCGTTGCGCGTGCGGATCTGGTGATTGGGGCGACACCCAAGGCCGTGCTGATCAATGACTTCGATGGCGATGGGCAGATGGATATGGTGGCCGCGCGGGCCACGGGGACAGGCTCGCTGAGCATGCTGGTGGCGCGCGGCAACAGCACGTTTGCACGGGCTGAAATCAACAATCGCTTCGGGGATACGCCGTTCGATCTGGTGCTGGCCGATCTTGACGGAGACGGGCGGACGGATGCGGCGGCTCCGTGCTATCTGGGGGGCGAGATCGCCGTGCTGTGGGGGGCCGATGCGCAAGAGCGCTTGGCGATTCCCAGTGAAGGATCGCATCCCTATGCGCTGGTGGCCGCGGACTTGGATGGCAAGCAGGGACGGGACTTGATCACGACGGCGCAGGTCGGCAACACCCTGAACGTCTTTCTGAACCAAGGTGGCCGAATGTTTGGCACCGCCGTGAAGTATCGATTTGACGCCGGACCGGCGGGCTTTGCCTTGGGCGACTTCGATGGATCGGGGGCGGGCAGCTTGGACGTGGCCGTCAGCTTGCCGGCCAGCAACAAGGTGCGGGTGTGGCCTGGCAATGGCACGGGCGGCTTTGACACGACGCGCGCCACCGATCTGAGCGTCGGCAAGAACCCCATCAACGTGGCTGCCGGGCTGCTGAACGATGACTCGTTCCCGGATCTGGTGGTGGCCAATGCGGGAGAGCGATCGATCAGTGTGCTTCTGGGCAGCGGCGCCGGCTTCGGCAGTGCTCAAACGTATCCGGTGGGGGACAATCCGACGGGGATCGCCATCGCCGACATCGATCAGGACGGCAAGTCCGACGTCGTCGTCACCAATCGGAGCAGCAACAACCTGACCATCCTGCGC
>JAYRFD010000179.1:0-3856 GCA_041908565.1 Polyangia bacterium
ATCAGAAACAGCAGCTCGTCGCTGTTTTTGGCCAACGCGACGTGCGAGATGCGCGCGAGCGCCCCGTCCTCGCGTGGGCCGCAGCACAAGGCGGGCAGGGGCTGCAGGTTGATCTGCTCCGTGGGCACCAGGTCCAAGCAGCGCGACACCGATAGAGAACGCAGGCCGTGTCGGGTCTCGATCACCAGCGTCCAGCAGCCGACGGTCCCGTCTTCAAAGGGCAAGAATTCCCGCGGCAGCGATAGCGAAGACGGCGCTTCGTCGTCAGCCGCCGCCGCAATGCGACGGATTCGCAGGGCCGAGATGCCCCAGCGCAGACCCGAGCCCTGCACCATGAAGTAGGCCTGCCGATCGGCCTGCGCCAGATCCTGCGGCGAAAGCGAGCTCACAGCGGTCCTTCGGCTTTGCGGTTGCCGATCACGCTCTCGACCAGCGCCGGCAGATCGATGACGACCGCGATTCGGTCGATCAGTTCGAATTCGTTGCGCGCAAAGCGCACGCGACTCAAGCGCGAGGGCAGAAGCTGCAGCGACTCGATCGGCAGCGCTTCGCGCACTTCGTCGGCCGGGATGCCCAAGGCGCAGCCAAGCACCTGCAAGACCAGGGTTCGCGGGGGACGATCGCTGACGGTGACGGGCTCGTTCCTGGCGATGTCGACGGGTAGCTGCGCCAGATCCAAGACGGCCATCGCGCGACCACGCCATGCCATCACGCCCGGGAACAGCGCCGGCGCACCAGGCACTGGCATCCAGGGCTGAGCGCCCAAGATCTGTTCCACGTAGTCAGCGTCGACCGCGTACCAGTGGTTGCGGTAGCGGAAGGGGATCAAGTGCTGCATGGCGCCTAGTGTTTGCCCGCGCGAGCCCGCGCAATGAACGACTGGATCGAACGAACGATGGCCGGCCAGTCGTCGGACTTGCAGATGTACCCGTCGGCGCCGCAGCTTTTGGCGATCTGGGCCAGGGTGCGTTCAGGCTGATCGGAAAACAGCACGACGGGGCAGATGCTGCCCTTCATCGCGCGCTGAGCAATCTGGATCAGCTGATCGCCTTTTAGGCCGGGCATCGAAAAGTCGACCAAGGCCAAGTTGGGCTGGGCCTGCATCAGCTTTTGGCTGAAGCCGATGGGGCTCGACAGCGTGGTGACGACGAAGCCGGCTTCTTCCAAGTTTAGGCGAGCCACTTCGCGGCAGAATTCGCTGTCATCGACAACGACGATGTGGAGTTGGGGCAGAGACATTTCACAACCTCAGCTTCGTTTGCCGGGGGTTGAGTCCGATGAAGGTCGCGGAACCGGTCGCAGACCGTCGCTGCTTTGACCGGCGCGGACCTGCCTTTCAGCCAGAGCGAACAGCTCGGACCGCAGTGAATCCAGGTTCAGCATGGTGACGATGGGCCCAGAGTCCCGTCGACGTCGACCGCGCAAGGCGATGACCCGCTCATACGCTAGCTGGGCTTCACTGGCATCGCCCAGGGCTTGATGACAAAGGGCCAAGTACAGGGCCGCCGGCCACAGATCTGGCGAAACAAACAGCGCGCGCTGCAGCGGGGAAATCGCTCGCTGCGGTTGGCCGCGCATGTACTCGCTGATGCCAACCAATAGCAGGGTCTCGTCGGAAAGCAGGGTCTCGTCGGCGCTGGTCAGAATCGGGGCCAAGGCGGCAAGCGCCCCGTCTGCATCGCCAGCCGCCAGCAGCTGAGCGGCACGACGCAGCTCAGGACGGGTAGTCGACGAAGGGGGCGGGGGCGAGGCCGAAGCACTGTTGCCAGCCGCGCTGCGCAAAGGCGTGCGTGGATCGGTCGAATCGGTGCCGCCACGCCCCCCGAAGCCCCACAGCAGGTTGTTACCGGCGGGGCCCGACTGACTGTTTCGGGGCGTTCCCATCGACGGCGCAGGGGTCCCGACTGGGGAATATGGCGTCAGGTTTGGCGAAGAAATGCGCCGACTCGCCGCCACACCAGGCGGCAACATCGACGGAGACGGCAACGGCGGCGTGGGACGACGTGGCACCGGCGGCAGACCCAGCTTGGGCGGCACCGATCGCGCAGCCAAAGGCGGCGTCACAGCCCGGTTGGAAGACGCGGCATGTCGCGGCCGTACGTGGGCCCAGCGCTCGCCGATGCGGACGCGCTCAAGCTGGCTGGGCTCGAACTGAAACTCGCCCGCACCCAGCAGAAGATAGCCGCCCGGCTCAAGCGCTTGCGCCAAGCGATGCAGCGTCGCCTGCGCCGCATCGGGCACGAAGTACATCAGCACATTGCGGCACAAGATCAGCGGCCAGCCATCGGACAGCGTCGGCATCGGCGCTGGCGAAAGCAGGTTGTGAACGTCAAAGACGATGCTCGCACGCAGAGCGTTGGCCACGCGCATGCCGTCGGACACCGGTTCCAGATAGGCCTGCAGGGCCAGCGGCAAGCGGCGGGCGGCATCCGCCGGAAAGCGCCCCAGATACGCCTGCTGCACGGCATGCGGGTTGATGTCCGTCGCCATCACGCGGACGCTGCGCTGGTACTGCTGCGCCAGCATGGCGATCGAGTACGCATCTTCGCCATTGGCGCAGGCCGGCACCCAGATTTCCAGCGGCGGGCTGCCCGGTGGGCGCTCGCGCAGCAGATCCCCGATCAGCTCAAGCTGCTGTGGATCGCGATACAGCCACGAATACTGCACAGCCACTCGATCCAAAAGCTGAGCCGCTTCTTCTGTGTCGCTGCCGGCGACGGATTCGGCGTAGGCCAGGGCAGACGGGAAGCCAAGCTGGGCGGCGCGTTCTTCCAGCCAGCGCAAGACTTCGGGGCCGCGCTGACTCAGGTCGATCCCAGTCCAGCTCGAGATAATGCGCAGAGCGCTCTGGTTGGGGCTGCTCATCGCGCACCTCCGCTGCGACCCGATTCACCCTCGCAGAGCAGAAGGAGCGCTTCGCTGATCTCGGTCGGTGACAGCCAGTATTCAGCCGCCCCGCTTTCGCGTGCGGCGCGCGGCATGCCATCGATCGTCGTCGTGTCGGCATCCTGCGCGATCGTCACGGCGCCCCGCTGACGCATGGTCATCAGCCCATCGCTGCCATCGTTGCCCAGGCCCGTCAGGATGACGCCGATCGCAGCGTCTCCATAGGCCTGTGCGACCGATGCGAACAGGCGATCAACCGACGGACGGTGCCCGCTGACCGGCGGCCCAGCATCACAGGCCAAGACGCCTCGCTTGGGGGTGATCAGATGACAGCCATCGGTCGCCAGATAGACGCAGCCCGCCTGCGCTGGCTGCGGCTGCTGCACCACCTGAACTACCAGGTTGGTGTGCGAATTCAGATAGTCGGCA
The DNA here is from genome assembly GCA_041908565.1 of Polyangia bacterium. Taxonomy (GTDB): domain Bacteria; phylum Myxococcota_A; class Polyangia; order Palsa-1104; family JAEUJZ01; genus JAEUJZ01. Next base: position 3,316 of record JAYRFD010000179.1, read on the forward strand.
AACGGCTGCGCAAAGCCCGGCGGCAGGTGCTGGACGATCGAGATGGAAACGCCGATGGATCGCGGCAGCGGTCGCAGGATGTCGGCCAGAATATTCGGCCCGCCGATGGATGCTCCGATCGCGATCAGCGCGATCTGCTGTCCTGGGCGACGCGCGACATCGGCCCGCAGCTTGCCGCTTGGCGTGTTCGGTACCTCGATCCGACGTGGAGCCGGGGTCAAAGCCACGCTGTCGGGGAAGCGACCTCGCGCATCGACGCCATCGGATGTGGCGCGCAGCGGCGTCTGCCCGGCGTTGCCAGAACGGTTCAGAATGTGTCGCACGACGCGGACGCGGCACAGACGGCGCACCAGGACACGCAGGCCTTGGCCGAACTCTGCATCCAGGCGGGGTGGCAGGATTTCACGCTGCAGGATGCCGCGCCGCAGAGCGCTTTGCATGGCCTGCTCTTCCGTTACGACGCTGCGATCATCCAGAAGCAGGATTCCCGTCGGACGCTCGGCCATGATCAGCTCGATGGCATCCAGCCCGCCGATGTTGA
>JAYRFD010000180.1:0-5408 GCA_041908565.1 Polyangia bacterium
GGCGGCGCCGGCTCCAGGGCTTTTGGCCGTGCACAGTCCGGTGGCGCAGGCGCACCCCAGCTTCGACGCCTATGTCGACAGCCTAAGCAAGCATCGCCGTGCCAAGCTGCGCCGTCTGGAACGCAGCTTCGTCCCGCCGCGTTTTCGTCACGACATCACGCCGGCGCCGCTGTCGTCGACCGAGCTGGACTTTGCCTGGGCCCAGCTTCAGCGACGCTGGGGCGAACGCGACGCGCCGTATGCCTTCGCACAGACTCTGTGGACGCACGCCGTATCGCAAGCGATGCCCGAACGCGTGCTGTTCGCGCGCCTGTACGACCGAGATCAGCTGGTCTTCGTGCAGACCATGATTGTTCGCCAGGGTGGGCTGTTCGCTCAGTCGATCTTCAAGTCAGAAGACGCGCACCTGGACGGCGTGGCTCCATGGGTGGACTTTGCCAGCGTGCGGGCCCTGTGCGGCAGTTGTTTGAATCATCTGGATCCAAGCTGCCGAGCCACCTGGGATGATCCCAGCGCGATTGGGATCGCAAAGCGCGCCACCGTCAACTGCGACCGCATCAAGCCACTTTTGGCGCTGGGGCATGTTCCCGACGACGCACGCGCGGCGCTGTCGAACGCCCAGGTCGCCGGCGATCCCGCCTAACGATCCCATCTAACGATCCCGCCTAACGATCTCGCCTAACGATCCCGCCTAACGATCTCGCCTAACGATCCCGCCCCGCCTGTCGACCCTGCCTAACGACCCCGTCTAGCGATCCCGCGCAGTCATCTGGCAAGCCGGTCTGCGAACAGCGCCACGGCCAGCAGCGGTCGCCTTGGCGTCATAGTTCCTCGTCGCTGTGGGAGCGGTCTGCGGGAGCGTCAGAGCGCCGCGTTAGGCTGGCTCTGCCTTTCGCGGCCCCATGGTTGTTGATGCACGCCTTGGGCCGTTCTCCGCAACCCACTGAAGGAGGAACCTGTGAAGAAGAACACCCCATCGCAAACCCTGCGCCACTTTCTTTCCAGCGTCGGCGCGCTGGGCCTGGTCGCCTGTGGCCTGCCTGCCGACCCGTCCGTCAGCCCCCTTTCGGGCGAGCCAGGCGATGGACTGCACGCCGGCATCGGCACCGCATCCCTGCTGCCGACCGACCCACCGGACGAGACCGCCGTTTCCGGGCGGCCTCCGGCGCTGACCCGGATCGATCCGGCGCTTGGCCCCGACACGGGATACGTCGACATCACCCTGACTGGTCGCAACTTCCGCCCCGGAGCGACGGTGCAGTTTGCCGGCACCAACGCTGGCAGTGTCACCGTGCTGTCGTCGACGCAGCTGAAGGTGTCGCTACCGGCCAAGCCCGGCTCGCTGGGACGAGTCCCGGTGCGCATCTCGCTGCCCGACGGTCGCTTCGTCGAACGCAACGACCTGTTTGCGTACTATTCAGACGACATGGCGCTGCGTCCGCCGCGCGTCACGCCACTTTCGGGGGGCGACGCGGTCGCGGTCGGCGACTTGAACAAGGACGGCAAGCTGGATGCCGTGGTCTGCGCTTCGTCCTCCGTCGAGGTCCTGCTGGGCAATGGCGACCACTCGTTTGCCGCGCCGCGATCGCACGCGGCCGGTCGGACGCCGCGCGTGCCCACGCTGCTGGACCTGAATTCTGACGGCAAGCTGGACCTGGTGGTGGCCGCAGAGTTCAGCAACGCCGTCAACGTGCTCATCGGCAATGGTGACGGATCGTTCCAGCCCTTCGTTTCATACGCCGCCGGTCGCTATCCCGATGCAATGACCGCGGGTGATGTGAACGGCGATGGCAAGATTGACCTTTTGACCATGGACTGGGGCAGCGATGTGCTGAGCCTGTTTGTCGGCAACGGCGATGGCACGTTCAAGGCGGCGACCACGTTCAGCGGCGGTGCGCGGTCTCCACGATCGCTGAATCTGGTCGATCTCAACAACGACAAGAAGCTGGATCTGGTGTCGGTGACTAGCGAGGGCGCGGCGGTCTATGCGGTGTTGGGCAACGGCGACGGCACGTTTGGCATGCCCAGCGCCTTGGCCACCCTGACCAGCGTCCGCAGCTTGGCGCCCGCTGATCTAAACAGCGACGGCAAGGTCGATCTGGTGGTCGCTGGCACCGATGGCAGAGCCCATGTCCTTTTGGGCCTGGGCGATGGCAAGACGCAGGCCCCGGTCAGCTACAACGTCGGTGGCTATCCCGAGTTCGTGTTCGTCGGGAACTTCGACGGCGACAGCAAGCTTGACGTGTTGGCGGCTGGATCCGCCTGGAGTGGATCGGCGGCCAGCTTCACGCTGGCTTCTGGCAATGGCGACGGCACCTTGGGGGCCATGCGCGGCATTACCGGCACCTACAGCATCGACGGCATCGTCCCCGCAGACGTCGACGGGGATGGCAAGGTCGACCTGTTGACGACCAGCAGCGTCCGCGGCCTGGTCGTCCTGCCGGGCAACGGCACGGGCGCCTATCAAGACGGGCTCACGATTCCAGGCGGAGGCACCGGAAGCTCGGCAATCGCTAGCGGCGACTGGAACGGCGATGGCAAGCCCGACCTGGCGGTCGCCAACTTTGCAATGGGCAGCGTGTCGGTGCTGCTGGGCAATGGGGCCGGCCTGTATGGCTCGCCGCGCATGAACACCGTCGGCAAAAGCCCGACGGCACTGACCTCTGCTGACGTCAACGGCGACGGCAAGCTGGACTTGATCGTGACCAACTACGACGCCAACAATCTGAGCCTGCTTCTGGGCAACGGCGATGGCAGCTTCCAGCCGCAGAAGAACTTCGCGACGCGCAACAGCCCGACGGCTGTGGTCGCCGCCGATCTGAATGGCGACATGAAGCCCGATCTGGCCGTCGCCAACTACGACAGCGACAGCGTCACTGTGCACATCAACAGCGGTGGATCGTTCAGCGCCGCCAAAAGCTACGCCGTGGGCAAGTACCCGACGGCGCTTGTGGTCGGTGACTGGAACGGCGATGGCCGCCCCGACTTGGCGGTAAGCAACACCGACAGCGCCAGCGTGTCGCTGCTTCTGCAAAGTGCCACCACCGCGGGATCCTTCGGCACGGCCAGCAGCGTGGCGGTCGGCCTGCATCCGGTCGCGCTGGTCACGGGCGATGTCAACGGAGACGGCAAGCCGGATCTGGTGACCGCCAACTCGGACAGCAACAGCCTGTCGATCCTTTTGGGCCAAGGGGCGGGTCGCTTTGCGTCGGCCGTGTCGCTGCCCGTTGCCAGCTTCCCAAGTGAGCTGGCCATTTCAGATCTGGACAGCGACGGAAAGTTGGATCTGGTCGTGGCATCCGATGGCACCAAGCAGCTTCAGCTGTACCTGGGCTTTGGGGATGGCAGCTTCTTCCCATCGAAGCTAAGCCTGGCGCGAAGCGGCAGCGGCCCGCTGTCGGTGACCGACCAGAACCTGGATGGCAAGCCGGATCTGGTCTGGGGCTCGGAAGGCGTCGGCTCGCTGAGCCTGCTGGTCAACGTCACGCCGTAGTGCGTCGGCGCGCGCTGTCGCCAGCCAAGCGAGCACGCCCCCGGTGACAGATCGCGGGGCCTGCGGGGTTACAGGAACAACGTAGCGCCCGCAGTCCCCCTGTCCCGAGGTGATGTCATGCCCGCAGCCCCGACTTCGTTGGAGCCTTCCCATCTGCCTTTTCCCCCACCGCTGCCCCCGTCGCGACGCCGCTTCTGGCGTCGGTTCCTGCGTCTGTCCCGGCGTCGGATCCTGCGTGGGTCGCGGCGTCCGCTTTTGCGCCCACTTCGGCGTCCCGCGCAGCGCTTCCACGGCCTGCCGCTTGTGACGCTGGCCCTGCTGCTTTTCGCTGCGCCGGTAAAGGCCCAGCACGTGATCGAGCTTGGGGTCGGCTGGCAGAACCAAGGCGCCGTCCGGGGTCAGCTTCAGTGGCTGCCGTCGATCCGGGGCTCGCGCAAGGATGTGCCGATTTATGCCGGCTATCGCCATGTCGGCCTGCACCGATTGTTCTTTGCTCCGTCGGCGCGGCTGACCCTGACCAACTTCTGGTCGATCGGTGGTGGCGGCAATCTGTTGGGCCTGACGCTGGCCCCGGCCGGTCTGGGCGTCTATCTGTCGCGACCCCCTTCGGCCTATGCCCCCGACAGTCGAGCCGGGCGCTGGTTCGCGACCGCCACCCTGTCGGCCAGCCTGCAGCTTGGCGGCAACATCACGCCGGGCGCGCCGCAGCACCCCGATGTGCCCGACCCCGACGCCCACCGAGCCGACCTGCGCCAGCGCATCCAGTCAGGGGCTGGCATCGACGTGCTGGTCGAGCCGCAGCACTATCCCCTGGGCGGCTATTCCTTCGCCGCGCTGGGACTGCCGGTGCGCATCGATGTCTGGGGAATGGCCACAAACCGCCTGGGCCTGGGCTTCTTCTTCGAGTCGCATCCGATGCTGTTGGAGTGGCAGCTCGACGGCGGCAGCGCCACGCCCGCCTACGGCTACAGCACCACCGCCGGCTTTACCGTCAGCTTCTTATAGAAGGCGCTTATAGAAGAAGCTCGCAAGCCAGCGGTTGTGGACCCCAGGGGCCAGCCGAGTTTGGGGCCTTTTTGGGGGAATGTTGCTTATCTGGGCCCGCCGCGAGTGAGCCCATGCCCTGCGCGCCGCGGGTCTGAGCCTGCGCAAGATCGGCGAATCGCTCCAGACAGAGCGCATCCTCTCTTGTTCCTATGCTTCGAGAGGAGCTTCCGTGCTGGGACACTTGAATAGCGCCCTGTGTACCGTACTTCTTCGCCTCGGAAATTGAACTACAGACGATCTTTTAGGCGCAGCAGCGGCCGCTCGAACGCGAACCACGACACCGTCGCCAAGAGCAGCGTCGCGCCGAGCCACAGGACAAGCCGGGCGGGGAAGGCCAAGTGGGGATGGAAGCGCTGCACCGCTTCGCCGACCAGGTAGTGCCAAAGGTACAGGCCATAGCTGATCTTACCGACGTAGCGCACCGCGCGGTTGCCGAGAAGGCCTCGCGCGAGCGGCCCCGGCTCGAGGCAGGCGCCGACGAGGACGGCGAAGGCGAGGGCGATCCAGGAATAGCCCCACACCGGAAACCAGGGCGGGTAGCGGCCGGGGTACAGCATGCCGAACGGATAGGCCAGGGTCGCGGCGAGCGCGACGAGCGCCGGGACGACGAGCGCGCGGCACAGGCGCAGGAGCGGCCCGCGCAGCCGCGCATCGGCGAAGGCCACGGCGAGCGCCGCGCCGAGCCCTAGCGCGTCAAGCCGGCAGAAGGTCGCGACGTAGACCGCGGGATAGCCCAGCCACGCGTACGTGAAAAAGCGCACGGCCGGCGACAGCACGCAGATCGCAAGCAGCAGCGCGAGCAGGCGGCGCGGGCCGAGCCCGGGCGCACAGACGACGAAGGGCCACACGAGGTAGAACTGCTCTTCGA
>JAYRFD010000181.1:0-2347 GCA_041908565.1 Polyangia bacterium
GACCCGCGCGGTCTTTGGCGTGAAACAGCTTGCCGCCTTCCGGTAGGTACATGACGGGCGACTGCGTCTTGTTGTAGGCCGTGTCGGCTGGGACCTCTTGCACGGTCCACGCTTCTTTGATGACCGCCTGCCCTTCGAATGCGGGGCTCTTGCCATCGCGACCCAGGTAGGCCGCGCGATCCTGGGCGAACACGAAGTACAGCTTGCGACCGTGCGTGTCCTCCATCGTGCTCAGGCTGCGTCGTGGTCCGCTGGGCATCGGCTGTCGACACAGAAACGGCGCCCAGTGCAGCTCGTCATCGACGCGCGCGAAGCTCTGATAGGTGCTGGCTAGCTCCAACAGGCGAGCATGAAAGGCCGGGTTGTTTTCCGCCTGCAGGTTGGCTCGCAGCGGATCCGTATCGACGGAGCTTAGGCTGCACCCCGCGATCCCGGAAACCAGCACGGAGCCGGCCAACAGAAGCGCCGATCGTCCCCCTCGGCGAAGACCGACCACGACACGCTGCATCGCTGTTCGCTGCATGAATCAAGGGGTATCTGGGTCCCGCACTCGCCGTCAAGGGGCGCGCCGAATGCGTCGTCGGATCCGACCGATCGGCGTAGGCCGCCGGCTTTCGCTTGTCGGCGCCGCGGCCACCGGCCTACCGTGATCGCATGATCACTGGCGAGAGTCCCGACGGCCGTTCAGCGGAACCAGAGTGCACGGTCCCCGTCGATCTGTGTACGCCTTCGGGGGACCTGAATCGGGCTGCCGTGGGCTTTTCGCGCCGTCCCTTGCATCGCTGCAACCTGTCGGGCCGCTGGGGGCGCAAGAAGCGCTGGGACTACTGGGCGGTGACGACCGATGCCTGTCTGTTCTCGGTGACCTACGCCAACCTCGACTACCTGGGCTTGGTGGTCGCTCAGTTCCTGCACTTTCCGACCGGTCGCCTGCTGGAACGACTGCTGTACCTGCCGTTTGCGCCGGGCTTCGCGCAGCCGGAAGCGGTGGCCGGGTCGGACATTGTGTTTGCCGGTCTGGGCCTGCGCCTGGCCATTCGCGAAGCGGCCGATGGCACGCGGCTGGACGTCGCGTTTCGCACGCTGTCCGGGGCCTGTGTCCGCGCCGATCTGTTCGTCGAGATGCCGCGCGGACACCAGACCTTGGGCGTCGTCATCCCGTGGAGCGACTCGCTGTTTCAGTACACGTCCAAGCACAACACGCGCCCGGCCCGCGGCCGCGTCGTCGTCGATGGCCACATTCACCGCTTCGAGGACCGCAACAACGCGTTTGGCTGCCTGGACTTCGGGCGCGGCATCTGGCCGTACGACATCGTCTGGAACTGGGCATCGGCATCGGGTCATCAAGACGGGCACGTCGTTGGCCTGCAGCTTGGCGGCAAGTGGACCGATGGCACCGGCATGAACGAAAACGCGCTGTGCATCGACGGCCGGCTGCACAAGCTGGGCGATGTCGACTTCCTGTATGACCCACGCGACTTCACGGCGCCGTGGCAGATTCGCAGCCGCGCTTCCTCGCGCATCGACCTGCAGTTCACGCCGTTTTTCGAACGCGCCGGCAGCGTCGATCTGGGCCTCGCGCGCACGCGGATTCACCAGCTATTCGGGCGCTTCAGCGGCGTGGTCCACGACGACGACGGGCATCGCTTGGCGATTCGCGACCTGATTGGCTGGGCCGAAGAACACCAAGCGCGCTGGTAAGGCCCAGGGCACCGGGGGCCTGCCGGCTGTCGCCTGGCGTCGTCGCCATCGGTTTGTGACCGCGTCCGATCGTCACCGGGGCATCGGCGGGCCGTCAGCGGGCTGTCAGCGCGTCGTCATCGTGTCGTCGTCGCGTCGTGGCCTGCTTGGGCGCCTGCTACGACGTCCGCGAAACGCGATACGATGTCTGCGCAGGCCGCACTCGCTCGATCGGATGTCGGCAGGCTGTGACGTTGAACCGATGAGGTCGACCATGGAATCCACGCTGCGCGGTCTGAGCAAGTTCCTGAGCCTGGTCTTGCGTCACCAGCCGCAGTTGATCGGGATCACGCTGGACAGCACTGGTTATGTCGAGGTCGATCGCCTGCTTGCCGCCTGTGCCGCCCACGGTCGGCCGATCTCGCACCAGACACTTTTGCAGGTGGTGGATCAAAACGACAAGCAGCGCTTCGCGTTCAGCGAAGACGGCCTGCGTATTCGCGCCAGCCAAGGCCACTCGATCGCCGTCGACCTGGCGTACGCACCGCAGCCCCCGCCGGACATCCTGTACCACGGCACCGTGGCCGCCGCGCTGGCCGCGATTCGTGTCGAGGGGCTGAGCAAGCGCGCGCCACCACGTGCACCTTTCGCCCAGCCTGCAGGAAGC